>JAADHW010000390.1 GCA_013151695.1 Gammaproteobacteria bacterium | reverse complement strand
ATCAATGGTATTTTGGGATGAAGACGCATATTGGCGTGGACAACCAAACGAAGCTGATTCACTCGGTTGCCGTCACGGCAGCCAATGTACATGACTCCCAGCTCCTTGGGGATTTATTGCATGGTGATGATGAGACCCATGTCTGGGGTGATTCCGCGTATGCCGGGCAGAAGAAACTGTTGTATGAACAGGCGCCGAACGCAAAAGACTTCACGCAGAAGAAAGGCAGCCGTTATCGAAAACTGACCGAAGCCGAGCAATCGGCGAATCGTTACAAATCGAAAATTCGTTCACGGGTTGAACATATGTTCGGCGTGATGAAGCGTCAGTTTGGTTTTACCAAGGTTCGGTATCGTGGCCTGGAAAAGAATGCACAGTGCGTGTTCACCAAATGTGCCCTGGTAAATCTGGTGCTGGCCAAGAAGACATTGTTGGCCGTTTGACTGGACAGTTGCGCCTGAAAACCCTGTATTAACCAAAAATACGGTTAATACAGGTACAAATGCACGCTTTTTTATAGTTATTTCATCGAGGAAGGAAAATGCGACAAAATAAGTTCAATTATTCAGACCTTCCCTAGATATTACTAGAAGGTTATCATCACTGACAATTGACGCTAATTGCGCTTTGCTACCGCCACCTTTAAAATTTAGCCCATTGGATCTTGATATGGTTAAGAACAATATAGAGTATAGAAAAGGGGGATAGAATGAATTGGATACTGGAAGTTTTGAAACAGAAGATCAAATACTTAATTCAAACTCGCGAGGAGCGTCGGCATGCGCTAGTGGGTCCCGCTAATCTCTGGAAAATGAAACGCGACTTCCAGTTTCAGTTTTTAAAGGCGATGCGTCTTAAACCAGAACATTATCTTCTAGACATTGGGTGCGGGACTCTCAGAGGAGGGATACCATTCATCACTTACCTTCAGGCTGGCCACTACTTTGGAATTGACGTAAGAGAGAAAGCTCTTGATGAGGGAAGAAAAGAGTTACAGGAGACAAACTTAGAAGGGAAAAAACCTACGCTCCTGCTCTCTCTGGATATTTCACAACTCATAATTGATCAGAAATTTGATTATATCTGGGCATTTTCAGTACTAATTCATATGAGCGATAACATTCTCAGTGATACTCTTGATTTCGTGAGTAAGCATTTATCAAAAGAAGGTATTTTCTATGCCAATGTAATTGTCGATGAAATGGAAAAATGCGATTGGGAGGAATTTCCTGTGGTTTCGAGAACCATTGACTCCTACACACAAGAGTGCGCCAAGTACAGTCTGTCAGTCTCTGATCTTGGACCTTTAATAGATCACGGGCATGTCACGAAGGTAGCATCACACGACAACCAAAGAATGCTCAAAATAACCAAAGAATAGGCATGTAGCCTGAAAGAGCAGAGGAACCTAGTGTACCTCGTCATAAATAGTGTAACATATTAAGTTCTCGCGAATATTGAGGACTTTTCATGCGTGTTGCGGTAGAAATTGCTTTATCCGATGAAGAAGTTGCCCATCTTGGTAAGCTTTCAAAGTCACGCTCAGTGTCTGTACGTCTTGCAGAACGTTCACGAATTATTTTACTGGCAGACACAGGCATGACCAATGAAGAGATTGGTTGCGAACTGGGCATTACAAGACAAAAGGCGGGGCGTTGGCGAGAACGATATGCCGAGAGTGGCGTCGAGGGTATCAGTCAGGACGCCTATCGGCCGGGGCGTAAACCGAAGATCAGTTCACGCAAAGTTAATAAAGTGATCGAGCTGACGACACAAACAACACCGGAAAATGCGACGCACTGGAGCCAGCGTCTCATGTCAGAGAAAGCAGGTATCAGCATGTCGTCAGTGGGCCGAATATGGAAAAGCCATGGTTTGAAACCGCACCGGATGGCTACATTCAAGTTATCAAACGATAAAGCATTTGCTGAGAAGCTGGAGGATATTGTCGGTCTTTATATGTCACCGCCGGAAAACGCGATTGTATTGAGTTGTGACGAGAAGAGCCAGATACAAGCACTGGATAGAACACAGCCGGGTCTGCCCATGAAAAAAGGAAGGGCGGCGACAATCCGGGGAAGTATTGGGTACCTGCGCCCAACGGCATCGACATCAGGAGTGGCTGGTGTTTTTGTGTAAGATCAATCAGTCCACGCCTAAAGACAAAGACATTCACATCATCTGTGATAACTATGCAACGCATAAACATCCAAAGGTGAAAAGCTGGCTGAGATACCACAAATGTTTTCGCGTGCATTTTACGCCGACCAGCGCATCGTGGTTAAACATGGTGGAACGGTTTTTTCGTGAGTTGATTGACAAGCAGTTAAGGCGCGGCGTATTCAGCAGCGTCAAAGATCTTCAGGCGTCAGTCATGGCATTCATCGAGAAACACAATAAAGCCCCGGCAGCTTACATCTGGGCCAAGTCAGCAACCGATATCCTGGAAAAAGTAAAACGTGGCAGAGAGAAGCTCAATAAGTTACAAACTGTTTGACGAGGTACACTAGTACTCCAACAAGTTTATCATTGATGGGTAAAGGGATTTCAATTTTATCCGCGCGTCCTCGGTAGTGAACCGCCAGTCAACCTGAATGGCTTTCTGGTTGCGTACATTCTGCCACGCATTGATTTGACGTCTCAGTGTCTCTTGATCAGGCAGGCGGCGGTCGAGGCATTGACGTGTCAGGACACCGATTTCGATTTCAGCCATGTCCAGCCAGCTCCCATGTTTCGGGGTGTAATGGATCCCCAGGCGATCAGCTATCCGGTGGGCCTCTGCCGGTACGAAAGCCTCATACAGAGAACCCAGCTTGTGCGTGTTTAGATTGTCCATGACCAAGATAATTTTTTCCTTCTCCGGGTAGTGTTCGTCCACCAGCTCTTTGATCAACTGCGCCCAGTCCACCTTGGTGTGACGATCAGTGACCTTGACGTGCCGCCAACCCTCAAGGGGCGCAAACAACATGAATAGATTACTAACGCCATTACGTTCATATTCATAATCAAACCTTTCAGGTTCCCCCGGTTGGATCGGCAACGGGGTACGGGTTTCCTTCACATGCTGCTTGCTGGTCTCGTCCATACAGACCAATACTTCGTTTTCCGCATAAAAACGTTGGTAGACGTCCAACACGTCTTCCATGGCACAGACAAAATCTGCATTGGCCTTCGGCGCGATACACCAGCAGGCTTTTAACCAAGGTTTAAGCGCGTTTTTTTTAGCACCTGTCGAACCGCCTCAGCACTGATTGAATCCACAATTTGACATTCAATCAGCTGGTCCGCCAATAACTGCAGCGTCCAGTCCTTACGCCCGTCCGGCGCTGCCGAACAGGCCGTCGCCACCAGGAAGGCCTCCGCTTTCCCATCCAGTTTTTTCGTTCGATGTCGTGTACGTGGCCTGGGATTGAGCGCCAACTCCAGCCCTTCCTCGACAAATCGCTTACGAACTCGTTCCACCGTCACACGGCCAACCTGCAATACGTCCGCAATGTCTTCATCTTTGAAGTATCCCGCCTCACAGCCCTCGTCGGCATGCAGCAGTATCCGCGCATGGCTGATCTTGCGAGCAGCGACTCTTCCGCTTGAAATCAATCCTTCAAGATCTTCGCGTTCCTGGTTAGTCAGCTTGACTCGATACTTCTTGGCCAGCATACAATCTCCCAAAGCATCAGCTTATTAGCACGGATGTTTGAGAGGTTACCTTAATTACCCATCAATATAAACTTGTTGGAGTACTAGGATAGAGCAATAGGGTTAACGATCATGTGAACTGCTGCACCGCCGTCATTGAGAAGAAGCCAAAGATGCTGACAGGTTTTTACCAAAAGGTACGTGGTCAGGGAAAAGAGGTTCTAACGTCCTCCTTCGTAGAGGTTGCGCCACCGGTGGACGGACAGAACCTAAGTTGCTTACAGTGGTATTTATGTGGAACGTGGAAACCCCGACTATCTCCTGTTCCCGGATTGTGGTGGTACAGGAAAGCGAGCTGTGAGTCGAGCCGACAGGTAGGCGGATTTGAGAGGATGGAAAAAGCGAATAAAGTGCGCCCACGTCCATCAGGTGCTTCTTTGCGAAAGAGTTTGGAGAACCGATCATGAGAAGGAACCGCATATGACGGTGGCATTAGCCACTGGTGCCCCTTCTGCAAACGTTGACAGCTGGATCAGCATAGACTGGACAGTAGTGTACAAGTTTGTCCATCGGCTACAGATGTGTATCGCAAAGGCAGTAGCGGAAGAACGCTGGCACAAGGTTGCCGCCTTGAGTCGGCTTCTGACGCGCTCGTACTACGCCAAACGGTGGGCGGTAAGACGAGTCGTGACCAATAAAGGTAAAAACACGGCAGGGGTTGACCGGGTTATATGGAAGACACCGAAGCAAAAAGTAACCGCCGTCAAAGCGTTGCGGCAACGGGGCTATCGACCTTTGCCGCTAAGGCGGATCTACATACCCAAATCCAACGGCAAACAACGCCCGCTTGGGATACCGACCCAGAAGGACAGAGTCATGCAGGCACTCTATGCGCTGGCTCTGACCCCGATAGCGGAATCGCTGGCCGATGCGAACTCCTACGGGTTCCGGGAAAAGCGTTCAGTCGCCGATGCCGTTGCGCAGTGCTTTAATTGCCTGGCAAAGAAAGTATCACCGCAATGGGTATTGGAATTGGATATCAAGGCCTGTTTTGATGAAATTGACCATGACTGAATGGCACTAAGTTAAGCCGCAGCGATACGAACGCGATGCGCCAATTTATTGAAAGTGAAAAAGAAGGTTGGCTCGGGATTGGTTAAGATGTTTGTTACCAGACATTCACCCCACCCACCCCG
>JAADHW010000035.1 GCA_013151695.1 Gammaproteobacteria bacterium | reverse complement strand
CAGGCACTTTTGATATTAATTCAAAGCCTAAAAATACAGACAGCATTAACACTAAACCCAGTAATACAGCTTCCATGACTAAGCTCCGTTATAGATATTTTTAATTGTTTCGTTAACCACGCTGCCATCCCGTGTGATCACACAGTGCTGCACAATCTCGTCTTGCGGATCTAAATTCAGCGATTTGCTTTCCTTATCCCAAAACTCATCGATGAGGTTAAACAAGTTGTTGGAATACATTTCGCTAGCATTACGTGCAACTTCACTTGGTAAATTACCTTGCCCCACCACTTTAACACCATTGATTAGCGTGACTTGGTCGAGGACTGAACCTTCCACATTTCCGCCAGTTTCGACCGCCATATCGATGACAACACTACCCGGTTGCATTGCTTCCACCATATCGCGCCCGACAATTAGCGGTGCTGGCCGACCAAATAGCTGTGCCGTGGTAATGACCACGTCCGACTGCGCGATGATTTTCTTTTGACCTTCTCTTTGCAGTTCAATTTGTTCAGGTGTCAGTTCTTTTGCGTAACCTTGATCTGTTTGACCTGTGTCGCCCAAATCAATTTCCACAAACTTACCGCCCAACGATTTCACTTGCTCAGCAACCACAGGGCGAGTATCAAAGGCATCTACCCGTGCACCCAAGCGTTTGGCGGTGGCAATAGCTTGCAGCCCCGCAACACCTGCACCGATGACAAACACTCGAGCAGGCCTAATGGTGCCTGCTGGAGTCATCATCATCGGCATGATTTTAGGACTATGGAAGGCTGCCTGTATGACCGTGACGTAGCCAGCCAAATTGGCTTGCGACGACAACGCATCCATCTTTTGAGCTCGGGTGGTGCGGGGGATCATTTCCATGGAAATGGCGGTCACCCCCTGCTGTGCCATACCTTCGACCAATTCTTTTTCGTTGAACGGATCAAGAAAGCTCACGCTCACGGCTCCTGATTTAAGCTGGTTGACTTCACTTGTCTCCGGCTTGCGCACCCGCAATACAATATCGGCACCCAACACTTGGCTGCGATCTGTGGTTATGCTCGCGCCTTGTGTTTCATAATCAGCATCTGTGAAACCTGCAGCAACCCCAGTACCACTTTCAACTGTGATAGAAAAGCCGGCGTCTATCAGCTTTTTTGCATTCTGCGGTACTAACGCAGTGCGTAGCTCACCAGGCCAGGTTTCTTTTGGCACTCCGATCTGCATGCGATCCCCCCTAGAGGTTTGATAATAGACGTTTGATAAATCAATTTTTTGAGCCGAAGCAGTGTACTGACCCCTATTGTGAAAACAACTTCCACGTTGTCAGTCAATATATTCCTAAATGGAACCAATTTCCCACCACAGCATTTTTGTTCCTCATTACAGGCTCAGCAAGACAAGCTCAGCAAAGCACACTCTCGCATCCCTACTTGCAAGATGGCCCTGAGCTTCCCACAATAACACTTGGAGCCTACCGCTCTATTTTGCACAGGGGAGACAGATGAGCAACCGAGCCGCACTGATCGCGGTAATAGCAGCCTTTGTGGTCGGCATTATTGGCAGTCTTGCGGTTCGACCACCTGGTCAACAAGCAAAACCCATCACCAACCACGACACCAGCGAAGCCCCGACGCGCATCCATTGGCGCGTCCCCCTAGTATTCCAATCTAGCATGCCGGTATTGGGTGATAATCCCATTTATGTATTCGATATCATTCGCCGGGCATCGAATGGCGCCATTCGCCTGGACATATTCGAGCCTGGTGAAATAGTGCCTGCATTTTCTGTAACTGATGCAGTACGCGATCGTAAAGTAGAAGCAGGCTACGTATGGGTCGGCTATGACCAAGGCAAAATTCCGGCATCACCCTTACTTGGAGCTGTGCCATTCGGTATGGAACCGTGGGAATACAGCGCGTGGTGGTATGAAGCCGGTGGCCGTCAATTGGCAGAAAAATTGTATGCTAAACATAATATCCACCCAATCTACTGTGGTATGACCGGACCTGAAACCGCGGGTTGGTTTCGAAAGAAAATTACTTCCCGAGACGACCTCAAGGGTTTGAAAATTCGATTCGCAGGACTGGGTGGCAAAGTGCTGGAGCGGCTAGGCGCCAGCGTTACGATGATACCTGGTGGAGAAATTTTCCAAGCCTTGGAAAAAGGTGCCATCGATGCATCTGAATTCGCCTTGCCGGTGGTCGATCAACAACTTGGCTTCAATCGTGTGGCTAAATTTAACTACTACCCCGGCTGGCACCAAACCTTTACCGCTTCGCACTTGGTAGTCAACATCGATGCGTGGGGTAGCTTATCAAAAGCAGATCAAGCCATGCTAGAAATGGGGTGTACCGCGGGTGTTATTCGCAATTTATCAAATTCTGAAGCAAGCCAAGGCGCTGTTATTGCCGCCTTTCCCAGCATTGGCGTGAGTGCTGAAACACTGCCGATGCCGTTACTACGCGAACTGGAGGCCGCCGCTACCGCGGTAATAGAAGAAGAGGCTGCAAATGACCAAGACTTCGCAGAAATCCTAGCCTCTCAGCTTGAGTTTCGTAAGACCTACCAACACTGGAAATCTCGTGCCTATTTACCTAGAGATTTCTAATGGTTAACAAAGATTACCTCCCACACACATCGCTGACACGACGTATAGACGTAGGCATCAACTACATTGGCAAACTCGTTTCATACATTTGGTTGGTTCTCCTCATTGTCATTGTCTTCAACGTATCGTTACGTTATCTACTGAATGAAGGACGTATTGAATTCGAAGAGCTGCAATGGCATTTGTATGCGATTGGGTTTTTGCTGGGACTAAGCTATGCCTACCAAGCAGACAGCCACATCCGCGTAGATGTATTACACGAACGACTGTCCCACCGTGCCCAGGCTTGGATCGAGCTATACGGCATACTGCTATTTTTACTGCCTTTTGTGGCTCTTATCCTCATCTATTCAGCACCCTTTGTGGCATCTTCCTTCGCGTTATCCGAGGTATCTCCGTCTCCTGGCGGCCTTCCCCTTAGGTGGCTCATCAAAGCCAGCTTACCCTTAGGATTCTCACTGTTGTTTCTAGCAGTGCTGTCTCGATTCATTCGCGTTTGGGTCTTTCTATTTTTACAAGCCTCGCCAACCCCAGGAGTGCAACATGGCAGCGAATGAAATTCTCGCCACCGTCATGTTTGTGAGCTTCCTTGCCTTGGTTTTTACCGGCTTTCCTGTGGCTTGGATTCTAGGCGGCTTAGCAGTCATGTTCAGTGCCTTCGCAGTAGTGCTAGAAGTAGACTTCGCCATCCCCATTGGCATGAACTGGGCTTATACATCACTCACAGTGGATCGAATTTGGAATGTGATGGAAAACTGGGTGATGGTGGCATTACCCATGTTCATCTTCATGGGATTGTTGCTTGATCGGTCCGGCATTGCTGGCCAGCTAATGATAAGTTTTGCTCGCCTATTCGGTAACATCAGAGGCGGCTTAGCAGTGGCCGTTGCTTTCATCGGTCTGCTGTTGGCGGCAACCACCGGTATCATTGGGGCGTCTGTTGTCTTACTTGCCTTGTTGGGCTTGCCCGCCATGCTCAGCCAAGGTTACGACAAATCTTTTGCCGCCGGCACTGTCACCGCTGTGGGCACGTTAGGTATTTTGATTCCGCCGAGCATTATGTTGGTTTTGATGGCTGACCGCATGTCTATGAGCGTGGGTGATCTATTTCTAGGGGCGGTATTTCCTGGCTTGTTACTCGCATTTCTTTACATTGCATACATTCTGATCTTCGCCTGGCTCAAACCTTCAGTCGCACCCGCGGCTGTAACAGAGCCTTTCGATATGCAAGCCGTTTGGGACTTATTCAAAGCCATACTCCCACCTGCATTTCTTATTCTAGCGGTACTAGGCAGTATCTTTTTTGGGCTGGCCACACCAACAGAAGCAGCAGGAGTTGGCGCTTGCGGGGCGCTATTTTTAGCCCTCATCAACCGCCGGTTAAATAAGTCGATAATGAGCGACGTGTTACAAGAAACAACTCGCACTACTGCCTTCATCTTCGCCGTGCTGCTGGGGGCTACTGCTTTTTCACTGGTGCTACGCGGCTTAGGAGGAGATGAACTCATCGAACGAGCGTTAATGAGCTTACCTTTCGAACCGACAGGCATCATTATTAGCATTCTAGTGGCTACCTTCTTGCTCGGGTTTTTTCTAGATTGGATAGAACTCACCCTCATCGTACTGCCCTTGGTGTCGCCGGTCGTAGTTACTTTAGGCTTTGACCCAGTATGGTTCACTATTCTTTTTGCGGTATGTTTGCAAACTAGTTTTTTAACCCCCCCTGTCGGTTTTGCAATTTTTTATCTTAAGGGTGTCGCCCCAGAAGGTATCGATGTGGTCACCATATACAAAGGAGTGGTACCGTTTATCATCCTGCAAGTCATAGGAATGTTGATTATCTTCAATTGGGATGCTTTGGTAACTTGGCTACCCGCTCAGGCATATGGTTAGCAGCAGCGTTTCTACGGGTATATATCGCGCCTATTTTGCCGAAAAAACCAACTGCCCACCAACGTAGGTTTGCTCAACCTGAATGTCCATAATTCGCTGCGCATCAACAGTTAATATGTCCTCAGACAACACAATCATATCGGCGTACTTGCCGACCTCCAAACTACCCTTTATATCCTCATCAAAATTAATATACGCGCCGTTTATGGTATAGGCCTTGACCGCCTCTTCTATCGTGATGGCTTCATCCGCGCCAAACACTCGACCACTTGCCCCTTGACGAGTGACCGCCGCAAAGATGCCTACCAGCGGCCCAATGGGCAATACGTCACTGGACAAGCATGATCCATCGGCGAGCGTATGGGATTGTTGTGCTCTAACCGCCAACCATCGAGATTCGCCACATAACGTCCTTCCAACGTGTAGGTAAAGTTAGGCTGTTGAGTGATGAGAATATTGTGCAGCGCCATTTTCTCCATGGTAGCGTCGCTAGGTCGCATGGAAAAATGATTGAGGTAATTGCGGTGATCTGGTCTGGGGTCACTAGCCAACGCATCCACCAGCGTGTCTACCACCAATTCGATGGCCGCATCACCAATAGCGTGGATACCCATCTGCCAACCAGCGGCGTAAATCTCATTGATGTGCGCCACCAGCTCTGCCTTGGGCATGTTTAAGTGACCTCGATAATCAGCCCGACCCACATAAGGTTCTTTCGTGAAGGCCGCCGGACCAGTGAAACCACCGTCGGCAAAAATTTTGATAGGGCCAATTTTGAGTTGATCCGTACCTTCACCTACCCGAGCTTTTAATTGTTGTATGGCTGCCGGGTCATGCCATTGAAACTGCAATGTCGAGCGCGGCAACTTTACCCCGGGCTTAGCATATATCGCCTCGTACATAGGGTAATCAGCCGGGCGCTTGGCAGCATCGGTAATACTGGTTATGCCCATCGACAACAGATGGTTGAGATTGATCTCTAAGCTGACGATGAGTTCATCGTAAGCAGCGTCTGGCACCAACCGCGCGACAATCTCCTGGCGTTCACGGATGATGCCATTAGCGACACCCCACTCGTCCCGCTCAATGACACCGCCGTCAGGGTCAGGGGTCGTATCGCTAATGCCGGCAAGCTGCAACGCCAAAGAGTTCACCACCACACTATGAGCACCAGCACGCGTCAAGATAACCGGGTTGTCTGGCGCCGCTTGATCAAGATCTTGCCGTAGGGGTTTACGCCCTTCACTCATCTGGTCTTCTGACCACCCGTATCCGGTAATCCATTCTCCCTGACCCAGCTCCATGGCTTTAGCGCGGATTAGATCTAACATTTGCACTATCGACGCAACCTTGGTTAAGTCGATGTAGCGCGTTGGATTGCCGCTGATATGGATGTGTGAGTCAACAAAGCCTGGCAGCAGTGTTTTGCCTTGTAAATCTACTAGGCTCACGGCCTGATATTTCGCCGCAATTGCAGCATCACCAACTTCGACAATGCGGTCATTGTCGACCACCAGCGTGTTGGCTATGGTGAAGGCTGCATCTACGACAACAATTTTGCCGTTGGTCAGAATCAAATCCACCGAGCGGCGAATAGGTTCTGTTGGTGACGAGGCCGTTTGCTCAAGCTGACAACTCGCAAGCAGCAACACACACAGCAAACCCAAAACTGTCTTTCTCATCAGCCACCCCTCTCATCATCCAACCAAGTGAAGTATCAATTTTTTAGATGACAATTTTTAAACGATCATTTTCTGATAATCATACAGCAATGCGGGTTGACGCCATCATTACAGCCGCTAGTTAATGACAGGTCGTACACATATTGTCTGATACGCGAAAATATTGCGTGCACCTTCCCCACCATTCGCTGAGAATATAGCTCAACTTTTTTAGGATTCGACAGCCATGGCAACATCACTCTATGAACTCAGTGTGGCGAGTTACATTCAGGCACTCGACGCAGTCACCGGATACCTCAACAAAGGTGCAGCACATGCGGCTGACAAAGGTATTGATCTCACCAGCATTGTCGAAACTAGGTTACACCCAGATATGCTGCCCTTTAGCTTTCAAATGCACTCGGTTGTACACCACTCCAGAGGGGCTATTGAAGGTCTTCGTGAAGGTGTGTTTGGCCCACCCCGAAATCTCGCAGAGTTAGACTATGCAGGTTTCCAAGATTTGATCCAACAAGCTCACGCTGATTTAAAGGCGCTGTCCGCGGATTCGATCAACGAAATGGCAGGCAAGACGGTCACCTTCAAAATGGGAAGTAATGAGATCCCCTTCACCGCCGAAAATTTTGTGTTGTCGTTTTCACTGCCTAACATCTATTTTCACGCCGCTACGGGCTACGACATGTTACGTATGCAAGGTACACCGATTGGCAAACTCGATTTTATGGGTTCACTCCGAATGGGCGTTTAACCAAAGGTGATGATCCAGGCAGCTATGCCAATGCTATCGCCCTAAAAACACAAAACAGAGAGCTAAACCATGCTAAAAACTAACTTTCTTACTAACCTAAAACACATCGCGATATTTTGCTTACTCGTCACCGGCGCGCCCGTGGCCTATGCTGCACTCGATGTACCTTCTGGCGACTACACCCTTGAAGCAACACATGGTTATGTCACCTTCAGCTATTCTCACCTGGGGTTTTCAACCCCTCACGTAGGGTTCAATAGCTTTACCGTAGATCTAGAATTAGACGCTGAGCAGCCTCAAAACAGCAGCTTGACTGTAGTTATTGATGCCAACAGCATCGACAGTCGGGTGGACGAATTCGACGAGCATCTGGTCGGCGAGCGTTTCTTTGATACTGCAAATCACCCAACCATCACCTTTGTATCCACCTCAATTGTTATGGGTGAGGACAACAAAGCAACGGTAACCGGTGATCTCACCATCAAAGGGCAGACACATTCTGTCGATTTAGACGTGGTGTTAAACAAAGCAGGCATGCACCCCATGCTTAAAAAACCCATGGTGGGCATAAATGCTGAGGGCACTGTAAAACGATCTGCTTGGGGATTGGGTTATGCAGTGCCCATGGTAGGTGATGAAGTGAATCTATTCATTACGACAGAGTTACAGCAAGCAGACTAAACCTGTCTCTATGAATGAGCCTTACACCAGCGCTGCGCGGTATTTGCACTGGGTTATAGCTGGGTTAATTGTTCTACAGTTTGTGTTGGCAAAATGGGCGGAGTTTGCTGCAGACGCCAACACACCTCTGCAACAACTGGCTTTGCTCGCCAATCACAAATCCATAGGCATGACCATACTCATGCTGGCGGTTGTGCGCGTCATTTGGCGGGCACTTAACACACCACCAAGCCTTCCCAGCCACATGGCAACATGGCAGGTGTGGGCTTCCAAGACAGCGCACTGGCTGCTATATGGTTTGCTGTTTGCACTGCCACTGAGTGGTTGGCTGATGTCCTCCGCTTCAGCTTATGCGGTCAGCTGGTTTAACCTGTTTACCTTTCCCGACCTAGTCGCTGCAGACGAAAATTTGAAGTCTCAGCTCACCCAGATTCACGAGTTGCTCTCCCTATTGCTGTTCTTTTTAGCCTCGGTACATATTTTGGCAGCGCTGTTTCATCACTTTCGCGATAAAGACGACATTCTTAAGCGAATAACCAGCCCCGGCTCACTATTGCTTGGGCTCGCCCTCGTTATTGTCGGTGTTTGGCAACTGGGCTTTGCCACTCAAAAGCAAGCCTCGCCAACAAAAAGTACAGATTCACAACAAACCACTTCAGTGGAAGCCACAATGTCTGCCGCGCAAATAACTATTCCCCAGGTAGTGGCATCAGATCTACCCCGATGGAACATAGACTACGCATCGAGCCACATAGAATTTAGTGCCGAGCAAGCAGGCGCACAATTTACCGGTAGTTTTTCCGATTGGCAGGCCGAAATACAATTTGACCCACAACAGCTCGACCAGAGTCAGGCCACAGTGCTCATACATTTGGCTTCGGTAAATACCCAAGACAAAGACCGAGATGCTACCCTCGACCAGCCGGAGTGGTTTGGTGGCCGTCGTGCGCAATTTAGCGCCAACAATTTTGAAGTGTTAGCGAGTAACGAATATGTGGCCACCAATGCAACCCTCAATTTTGGCAAGCAAGCGCATCCGATCGAGTTCAAATTCACATACGATGCACAAAGAGCAACGTTGAGCGGCGAGGCGAGACTGGATCGACTAGCCTTAGGAATTGGCACTGGCGAATGGCTCGATACAACCTGGGTGGGGCAGTTTGTCAGCGTTAAGGTAGTTGTTAAAACCGAATAAACTGCACTCGAGACTAGGTTCGGAGAAAATCATCCCCTCCGTAGGTGTCAACGATGAGTTTTCGCCAATCTTCATCTGTTTCCAAATCGCTTGGCTCGCGCACGTTATGCCCTCTGCCGCGAAGATCTTGGCAAAAAATATCGACAGCCATCTGCGGTGTGAGGTTGTAGTGAGGATCAGCATATAAATCGGCGGCAGCTTGATCTTTGAAACAAAAAGCCTTCCATAAAATCGAAACACGAATCTGATCACGGCTGTATTGCCGGATGGATTGATTGTTTAGCCTAATATCCCAACCTTGGTCCTCTCTACGCACTAGGTCCTCTCTATGCACTAGGTCCTCTCTATGCACTAGGTCCTCTCTATGCACTAGGTCCTCTCTATGCACCAGGTCAT
>JAADHW010000271.1 GCA_013151695.1 Gammaproteobacteria bacterium | reverse complement strand
CCAGTATCAATCAATTCTTGTCCAATAGCATGTGGGCTAACTAGCGGCCCCTGAATACCTAGTGAATAGTTGGTGGGGGATTTTCCTTAGGTACAGATTGGTCTTCGTCCACACTTTGTACAGCATAACGTTTGGTGGTTATTTCTCCGGCTACCACACTAGGCAAAACTTTCAAGAATTCGTCCATATGTTCAGTTTGGAAATGTCCCATCAACGCCTCCATGCTTTCCCACTCTTGAAACAGCATCAACGTATTAGGATCTGCTAAGCCAATATAGAAATCGTATGAAATACAGCCTATTTCGTCTCGGGTAGCATCAGCCATACGCCGCGCTAAGGACAATGCTTCCTCACGGCAATCTGGCCGTACGGGAATGGTTCCGTGCACAATTATCATAACCCCAGGCTCATCATGACATGACCTGTGCTTGCACCAGTTCGACCTTTATCTCATCAATAATTGCGGGGTCATCAATGGTGGAAGGCACAACGTAGTCCTGGCCATCAATCATCTTGCGTAACACTTGGCGTAGAATTTTGCCAGATCGCGTTTTAGGCAGTCGAAACACGACAACTGCGCGCTTAAAGTTCGCAATGGCACCAACTTGGTCACGGACCATCTGTACTAACTGCGCTTGCAGTTCTTGATGGTCAATGTTGACTCCATCTTTAAGTAGTAACAAACCTATGGGTACTTGCCCCTTATCAATATCGTTTATACCAACCACCGCACATTCCGCAACTGCCGGGTGACCGGCAACCACCTCTTCTAACTGCCCAGTGGAAAGCCTATGTCCGGCAACATTGATGACATCGTCAATTCTACCCATGACGTAAACGTAGCCGTCTTCGTCTCTATAGCCCCCATCACCAGTTAAGTAGAACCCGGGGAACTGGCTGAAGTAACTTTCGATGAAACGATCATGGTCGCCCCACACGGTGGGGAAAACACCCGGAGGCAGAGGTTCTTTAAGAACAATAGAGCCTTCCTGATTGGGTCCAAGTTCGGTGCCATCATCGTCAAATATTCTAAGGTCATAGCCAGGAACCGGCAGCGTTGGTGAGCCTGGTCGAGTCTCTAGCAACTCGATGCCTGCCATATTGGCGCAAATTGACCAAGCCGTTTCTGTTTGCCACCAATGATCGATAATGGGTACACCGGCAAGATGCTTGTGGAGCCAATGATAGGTGGGTGGGTCAAGGCGTTCCCCCGCGACAAACTGATACTTCAGACTGGAGAGATCATATTGTGCCTTTAGCAAACAGTCTGGATCTTCCTTTTTAATTGCACGGAATGCAGTCGGCGCACAAAAAAAACTTTTAACCTTGTAATCAGACAATACCCGCCAGAAAGCACCTGCGTCTGGCGTACGCACAGGTTTACCTTCATAGAGTATGGTCGTGCATCCTGCAAATAAAGGGCCATACACAATGTACGAATGCCCAACAACCCAACCCACGTCTGATGCCGCCCAATATACGTCGCCTGGTTCGCAAGCGTATATGGCGCTCATGCTGTAGTTTAGCGCTACCGCATGACCACCGTTGTCACGCACAACACCCTTCGGTTTGCCCGTGGTGCCGGAGGTGTAGAGTATATAGAGAGGGTCCGTGGCGTCGAGGGCAACACAGTCCGCCGGGTTATTCGACGCCTCCAGCTCAGTCCAATCTATATCTCTGCCGTCTTGCATAGCAGCGGCCACTTGTGGTCTTTGCACAATGACTGTGTGAGAAGGCTTGTGGGAACTAAGCTTTATAGCCTCATCCAACAAAGGTTTGTAGGGGATGATACGTTCAAACTCAATACCGCAGGATGCAGACAAGATCACTTTGGGGGTGGCGTCTTCGATACGACCGGCCAATTCAGGCGCTGCAAAGCCTCCAAATACAACCGAGTGAACCGCACCCAACCTCGCACACGCCAGCATGGCGACAAGAGTTTCAGGCACCATGGGCATATAAATCACCACCCGATCGCCCTTGCCTACACCTAACTCACGTAGACCGCCCGCTATGCGTGCAGTCCACTGCGTCAGTTGGGCATAGGTATACTTTTGTACCACACCAGTGGCAGGAGAATCATAAATCAGCGCCACTTGGTCACCACGACCATTGGCTACATGTTGGTCTAACGCAACATAACAACTGTTGAGCTTACCACCACGAAACCAACGCCACGCACCATTTTCATCTTGATCTAAACCTACTTTGGGTGGCTCATACCAAGGAATGTTCTGCGCTTGGGCTAACCAAAACCCTTCAGGATCGGTTAGCGAATGCTGATACTCCTGCGCGTACCCCACGTTAAGCGACTACCTAAGTTTTTTAAGCAGCTTGGTCACTTGCGCCTTCTTAGGACACATGCCGAGTAGGTCTTTGTAGATTTTAGCTCGCTTGGTAATGTTCTTGTGCGCGCAGTAAAAATCGACCGCCTTGGTCCATGCGCCATCAATTCCATGACGATTGATAGATACGGTTGTATTAACAATCTTGCCGGTTTTGCGTGACATAATTCCAACTTGGAAAACAGGCGTCATAGTGCCGCTTTTCTCGCGCTTGAGACGACATAGAATACCTTTCACTTGACCCGTTTCGTCGAGTTGAATTTCTTTGTCCGCTTTGTCTTTACTGCGTTGTTGAATTTTGGCCAACTCAGCATCACGCTTATCAGCCACTTCTTTAACCGCAGCGCGCTTTGCACCACGCATGCGTTTACCATTTTCTTTCAACGAAAAATATTCTTGGTAGGTTTTGCCATCAATTTGGCGGCGTACACGAAAGCCATGAAAACGCGGGTTATCTAACAATTCTACACTCATACGGAAGTCCTTCTAATTATAATTTGCCTCAATGGAGAGCTAACGGGTTATAGCGCGTCACTTACTCTAGGGCGATAACGCCTTGAGTTTGCAATACACCAATCTCATCACAGCTAAATCCATAATCCTTAAGAACGGATAAGGTGTCCTCTCCTGGGACTCTAGCGCCGTGGGAAATTTCTGCTTGGGTTCGAGAAAAGCGTGGCGCAGGAGCTTGCTGCATCACACCATCAACTTCAAGGAAACTATTGCGAGCTTTATTATGAGGGTGCTCAGGAGCCTCAAGTATACTCAAAACTGGAGCAAAACAGACATCGGTGCCTTGCATAATGTCGCACCATTCGCTTTGTGTTTTACCCATAAATACTTTGGTTAAGTCTGCCTTAAGTTTAGGCCACTGAGCTGGGTCCATTTGTTGGCTGTATTGCTGCGGGTCTAATTCCGCTTTTTCAATCAACAGAGCATAAAATTGGGGTTCGATGGAGCCAATACATATGTGTTTTCCATCTTTGGTTTCATAGGTATCGTAAAAATGCGCACCACCATCCAGCAAGTTTGTACCACGCTCATCTTTGAACATGCCAGAAGCTGACATGGAGAAAAACATAGCCATCAACGCAGCAACACCATCAACCATAGCTGCATCTATCACTTGGCCTTTGCCAGACTTCTGTGTTTCTAACATGCCACAAACTAGGCCGTAAGCTAACAACATGCCGCCGCCACCAAAATCGCCAACCAAGTTAAGCGGAGGCACCGGCCCTTCCCCTGCGCGACCAATAGCATGCAGCGCACCGGCAAGACCAATATAATTTATGTCGTGGCCTGCAGCGTGTGCCATAGGTCCTTGCTGGCCCCAACCGGTCATCCGACCATAAACAAGTTTCGGGTTGCGGGCTAAACATTCGTCTGGACCAAGCCCTAGACGCTCTGTAACCCCGGGCCGAAAGCCTTCAAACAACGCGTCTGCAGATGCAACTAAGCGCAACACTGTTTCTACGCCATGAATACTCTTTAGATCTACAGCAATAGAGCGTCGATTGCGAACCAGCACATCCTTGGGCGCTACTTTCCTTGCGTTGTTGGCACTCAATCGTTCAATACGAACCACTTCCGCACCCATATCAGACAGCATCATCCCGCAGAACGGGCCTGGTCCAATACCCGCCAGTTCAATGATTCTATATCCACAAAGTGGTCCCAAATCAGCCCCCTGCTGTCTGACCAACGCTAATTGGCATCGTCGCCAATCTAGCGCAGCTTCTTATATATGTTCTAGGCCATGTTTTAGCCATTAAACCCACCATTTGCAGTCCCTTTATTGCAAACCCCTTTCTTGCTTGCAACGCCTTAGATGAACCGTTTTATCTATTCAAAACCTAAATATTCGGACTTGAACGGTTATTCTTGATCTCTTTTGGTCCTCGTTTGGCTCTCTACTACTGGTTCTCGCTCAGTCTTCACTACCACACGCATTATTACGTTTTATCATCTAAATGCGTAAAGTACTATTTTTACGACGCGGCATTCTAAACTAATCCGCTACGTTGTGACTATTTGTGCCAAAATTTTTTACAAAAATAAGTTAATGTCAGAATATGCGCAAAATCATCCACTGCGACTGCGATTCTTTCTACGCATCAGTTGAAATGCGAGATGATCCCTCATTACTAAGTCTTCCCATCGCGGTGGGTGGTCAACCAGACAAAAGAGGCGTCGTAGCCACTTGCAACTATAATGCTCGAGCATTCGGTATTCATTCTGCCATGCCTATGAGCCAAGCTGTTAGGGCATGCCCTGACTTGGTTATTGTGCCTCCGAATATGTCGAAGTACAAAACGGAGTCTGCCAAAATACAGGCTATTTTTCGAGACTTTACAGATCTGGTTGAACCTTTGTCGTTAGACGAGGCATTCTTAGACGTCAGTAAATGCACGGTTTCCCAAGGTAGTGCAACGTTGATTGCCACCAAAATTCGAGACCGTGTGCGTTGCGAGGTCGGAATTACCATTTCTGCAGGTATTGCTGAGAACAAGTTTCTGGCAAAAATTGCTTCCGACTGGAACAAACCCGACGGTCAATTCACCATTCCTCCAGATAACGTTGCAGACTTTCTTCATTCTTTGCCGGTAGAAAAACTATTTGGTGTCGGGTCTGTGACTGCTTCTAGACTGCACGCGATACAGGCTAAAACTTGTGGAGACTTACAAAAGCACTCCCTTACGCAGCTCACTCAGCGATTTGGTAAGTTTGGTACGCGTCTCTACGAATTATGTCGCGGAATCGATGCGCGTGCTGTTAAAACAAACCGTTTGAGAAAGTCACTATCAGCAGAAAGAACTTACGAACGAGACTTGCCTGATATAAAAGCGTGTTGTGACGAGCTAAAGGTTTTGGTCGAGGACTTGGACAAACGCATATCCCGGGCACAATGCCGAGCCAGAATACAGCAACGTACTATGAAAGTTCGGTTTAGCGGTTTTGAGACCACCACCGTCGCCAGCGCTGGTACAACTACCGCCTACGACACCTATGAAAAGTTATTCAGCCAGGCTTGGCAACGCCAGCAGAAGCCGGTTCGGTTACTCGGTGTTGGCGTAAAACTCGCACCGCCCGATCACGATGCTCAGTTAGGATTGTTCAGTATCGAGCCATAACCACTAGGACTTAAGCGGCAAACTGGATTTTTGCAAAGCGGGCGTATAGTTCACTACTGCGCATCAGTTCATCATGCGATCCACTGTCGATCAGACGGCCCTGCTCCAAAACTAGAATTCGATCAGCTTGACGCACGGTAGACAATCGATGGGCAATCACCAATATGGTCATCTGTCCCTTGAGTCCTTCAATGCTCATGCGAATATGATTTTCACTTTCTGCATCGAGTGCGCTGGTGGCTTCATCAAGTAGCAGAATGGCCGGTTCGCAGAGCAATGCTCGCGCTATGGCCAAACGCTGCCGTTGCCCGCCCGAAAGCCCGACACCATCTTCACCCATGCGGGTTTCTAATCCAGCAGGTAAATCTTCGACAAATTGACGTGCATGGGCTAGGTCTAGTGCAGTAGCAATGTCTTCATCACTGGCATCTGCCTGGGCATAAATTAAATTGTCGCGTATAGAACCAGAAAAAAGTACAGCATCCTGAGGAACAAAACCTACCGCACCGCGTACTGCGCTAAGTTTTAGATCACCAAGTTCGCTTCCATTCATTGTGATGGCGCCCTGGTCCGGCTCATAAAAACGCTGAATTAAATCGAACAATGTACTTTTACCAGACCCTGAAGGCCCTACTAAGGCAACCATTTCTCCGGGTTCGATTGAAAAACTCACCCCATCTATCACCTTTGTTTCGGCTCGGCTTGGGTAGCTGAATTCCACATTTTGCAACGCCAAGCTCACTCGTTCTGACGCCAGCTCTTGCGCATCTGCTTTTTCAATAATATCGCTGGGTGATTCAAGCAGTTCTAACAAACGTTCCGTTGCGCCCGCTGCACGCTGCAAATCACTTAATACCTCACTGATCGCACCTACCGATCCAGCCACAATAAAGGCATAAAATATGAAAGCAGCCAAATCACCCGCCGTGGTTTCACCTGCGAGGACATCTTGTCCGCCTACCCAAAGCATGGTCGCGACAGCGCCAAACACCAGTAACATAACAATGGCTACTAATACTGAGCGTTGATAAATGCGTTTAACAGAAACAGCAAGCGCCTCGTCAACACGGTCGCCAAAGGTCGCCTCATCGATAGGTTGGTGATTAAACGCCTGCACCACTTTGATATGCCGCAGTGATTCACCCGCGTAGCTGCCCACATCTGCCAATCGATCCTGGCTGATACGCGAAAGTTGACGTACACGCCGACCAAAAAGAATCACTGGGAAAACCACAAACGGCACACTGGCAACCACAATCAAAGACAGCTTAGCGTTGGTAAAGAACAACAAGGTAGTGCCACCAAAAAACATCAGCACATTACGCAGTGCAATCGATACCGAAGAACCAATGACTGTTTGCAGTAGCGTGGTATCGGTAGTTATTCGAGACTGAATTTCACTCGGCAAATTCGTTTCAAAAAAGCCCGGGTGCAAATGAAGAAGGTGTGAAAACACAGCTCTGCGAATATCCGCACTAATACGCTCCCCTACCCAGGAAACAAAATAGAATCTAACAAATGTTCCCAACGTGAGCACCAACACAAAGGCAACAAACAAAGAGATAGAATCTACTAAAACATCAGAATCACCACTTGCAAACCCATTGTCGATAACAAGCTTGATCCCCTGGCCCAGAGAAAGCGTTGCAGCGGCTGTCACCACTAAGGCAATACTTGCGTATACAACCTGCCTGGTGTACGGGCGCAAGAACTTCAACGCTGGAGTTAACCGCCGCAGATCCTTACTACCACCTCTATCTAGACCGTCATCCATCACCCTATTATGAATGCACACCCTCCAAGTTGCACTTCCTTCATTAGGTTTGTTCGATTAAGGTCCTTGCCAAATTGTCCGAGTGAAAAGCGCGAGCGAGAAAAGGCATGACCGACCCACAACAACCAACTGCCCTAGAAGTCATAGAAACCCAAACAGGCGAAGCCCCAGTTGGTACCGTCATCTGGATGCATGGCCTAGGCGCAGACGCCACAGACTTCGAACCCCTGGTACCGATGCTTGAGCTTGATCAAGCGTTGAAATTCGTGTTCCCAAACGCGCCAGTTCGTCCAATCACCATTAACGGTGGTATGGAGATGCGCGGGTGGTATGACATAGACCCAGGCGCACCACTATCAGGTACGCAAGATATAGAAGAGTCAGCCAGGTCCATCGCTGACCTTATTGCTCGTGAAGTAGAAAATGGCATTGCTGCGAGCAACGTCACTCTCGCCGGCTTCTCCCAAGGGGGTGTCATCGCACTGCAACTTGGTTTGAGTTTCCAACAAAAATTACGTGGGCTCATGGCGCTATCTACCTATGTACACGACGCCGAGCACATTGCAGAGCGGGTAGACTTGGCAAATGTAGATACCCCTATCTTCATGGCTCATGGTCTCAGCGATCCGATGATTCCCATCACTCGCGCCATCACCTCACGGCAATGCCTACTCGATCTCGGTTATCAAATTGAATGGCACGAGTACGCCATGGGACATCAAGTATGCCCCCAAGAAATAGCAGACATCGCACAATGGTTGAACAAGATCTATCGCTAGCGCCAGCGCTGGCGCCGACACCGTCCAACTGGATAGAGGTGGTGATCGAAGGTTTCGACGAATTTTTACAAGACCATGCTTCCTGTGAAAAGAAAGCGTCTGGCATGGCCATGAGTGTGGCCTCTCACTATCCGGACCAGCCCATACTCTTAGAAGCGATGGTGGATCTTGCTGTTGAAGAACTTAATCACTACCGAGAAGTGATCAAGCTGCTATTGGCACGCAATATCACGCCTAAGGCTGACCAGAAAGATCCCTACATTAACCAATTGAACAAGGAGATTCGTCGCGGTAGTGAAAATTTTCTTCTCGACCGCTTACTGGTCGCGGCCATAGTAGAGCGACGTGGGGCAGAACGATTTGATCTGATTGCACACAACATCGGCGAACCCGCATTGGTTGAATTTTACCAGGCGATTGCCGTCAGCGAGTCACGCCATTGGACACTGTTTATAACGCTGGCGCATTCTCACTGCCCTATAGATCAAATTATGCCGCGTCTTACGCAGCTTACTGCCCTGGAGGCTAATATTATGTTGGCGCAGCCGTTACGGGCCGCCCTTCACTAGCGTTCGAAGAGCAATAACCCATATGGCCATTGCAAAGTATTTAGCTGGCTATGCCGAAGCTGAAACTCCTGCCAACTATGATGATCTGCTAGCATTTTTAGCGCGAACACCTTTCAAGCAAACACCAATCAAAACCATTGTAGTTGTCCCAGCTTATGACGAGCCGGGAGATTTTGTCGAAACCTTATGCAGAAAGGTCGACCTCGCTAGCCAACACGTGCTCTTAATTGTGGTTGCTAACACACCAGACAATGCCCCTGCGCAGGCGGTTCAATCTACAATCAACATGATGCAACATTTGCGTGCATCGAAACACAATCACCTATTTGTCATCGATCGCGTCTCAACCCCCATTGCGCATAAGCTCGGCGTAGGTCTGGCGCGAAAAATTGGCAACGACCTAGCTTTGAAGTTGTGGGCCGACGGCAAGTTACAATCACCTTGGATCTATCAAACCGATGCAGACGCCTGCCTTCCAAACAATTATTTCCATTCGATCAAAGCCCGTAGAGGTGCAGTGGTATTCAACCACAACCACGTCAGCGATGACCGACAACTGCAACAGGCTGCTGATCTTTACGACCTACATATGGCCTATTATGTTGCTGGGTTAACCCACGCAAGTTCTGTCTATGCCTACCCTACGTTGGGTAGCACTTTGGTCGTACACGCCAAAGACTATGCTCAAGTCAGAGGATTCCCCAAACGCAATGCTGCCGAAGATTTTTATCTACTGAACAAGCTAGCCAAAATTCACCCGATAACAGTGGCGCGTGAGATCACCGTTGAAGTACAAGCAAGAACCTCGCACCGGGTACCATTCGGCACAGGCCCCGCCTTAACTAAAATTATTCATGACTATTTGCTGACCACAAAGAACGGCCCATACATGAGCTACAACTGGTCGTGTTTTGAACTCCTCAAGCAAGCACTGGTAACACTTCGCCAATTTGCACTACAGCCCAAACAACCGATGCCATCCAACCCAACAACTGCCATTTTATACAAACTGGGCTTAAACAAAGTTGCCAACAATATCGCCAGTAAATACCACAGTGTTGAGCGCCGGCACAAAGCGTTATCAGACTGGTTCGATGGTTTTAGGACACTTCGCTTCGTCCACCAAGCGCGCCTCATACATGCTGATGAACCCCTCCTGCAAAGCCTAGCTAAAATGCCGGATTCGGAAAGGTTTAATTCGTTACAGGACCTTAGCGTTCTGTAACCAATATGTGACGCAACGCACAATAATCAACGGCATTTCTAGGTTCCGACCTCAAAGTCAGTAAACTTAATAAGGTAAGTACAGCTACAGCAAATGGATTTTGTATGTCCACCGAATTACCTACAAACGATGACCTCGCTTGGGACTTAGATTTCAGCGAGACAGAACGCGCCATGGATTTCGTGCGTCAGTTCGAAACGACGTTATGCGTGTACTCACCCTCCGTTGAACAAATTTACAGTACCTATAACATGTTCTTTCCAGATGATTGGGATAGGAAATTGGTCATTTTACCCGACGCTGGCGCCTTCCATGACACATTTTTCCACGTGGAAAAACCATCAGTGACCGCAACTGGTTTGTACATTATTCCGGGGCAGTTGGTTGATCGTGAAGGCTTGTTTCTTGCTAACGTTGAGGAAGATCGCTCGCTAGGGAACCGCCAAGTGCCGTTTGAAGCAGGTTTGCGTGCGATTATGAACAGTCGCGAGAAGGGCGATCCATTTTTGCCTGTATTGGCGAAGGGTGATCTGCGAGAGTTGGAACAGTCCTGGCCCGTGCTGCATTTACATCGAGTTAACCCAGCGGCCGTTGAGCAAATGTCGCAGTTAGATCGAACAAATCTAACCAATGTCATCACAGAAAAGCTAGAATCGCTGTTCATCAGCCAGCAAGGTTCCGTCGACACTCACGCCGGCACTCTCGCCGACACAGAGGAGGTAGCCTAGCTGAGCTAGCACCGTCCAACACAAACTTAGTGGTGACCTGTGGTAACAAATATTTGGACACGCGGTTTCGTCACCACAGCTCTTATCGTTTTGCTTGCTCTGTCATGGTCTAACGACCTGGACAGAGCTGCCCAAGACGTCACCAACGACAAATTTCAGAGCGCGTTAGCCGTTGCTGCGATTGCCCGTGCCCTCAATGGTGTGATATCCGTTGCTCAAGGAACAGAAGTTGCCATCCAACCAATTGGCATCGGCGTAACCTTGAGTGTGGGAGAAATCCTCGACCCCTTAAACGACCTAGTTGAAAGGTTTTCGCTGCTGGCGCTATTCGCCAGTGTCGCCTTAGGTATCCAACTCACCCTCGGCAATATTTTGTCCTCTGTGTGGCTTTCTGCAATTCTATCTATCGCGATATTGACCTATGTCACCTTAATCTGGCGCAGTGCAAGCACCAACCAAAGCGGTATGCTGAGGATGACCAAACGTTGGCTAGCAACCATCATTTTTGCCCGTTTTATTCTCGCTGTTGTGCTGCTGTCGACGCACTGGATAGATACCGTATTTTTGGCGGACCAACAGCAACAAGCCATGACAACATTAGCCTCTACCTCCACCGCTATTGAGCAGCTACAACCCCAACAACCCGACATTGCCATCACAGCACCTGAAGATGCTGGCTTCCTGGACAGAACCAGCGCTCAGCTTAGCGCCTTTCTAACCACCTCTGCACAAACCCTCGATCTGCAAAAGCAGTTTAAATCTTTGCAGCAGCAAGTCTCTGCAAGTGTCGAGGAGATGATCAATCTCATCGTCATTTTCCTCCTCCAAACCCTACTATTGCCATTGATGGGTTTATGGCTGAGCGCCTGGTGTTTACGCGCATTTTGGCGCTGGTCGCAAACTGATACAGCAACATCAACCTAAATACCTGACAAAGACCTGAAATTAGCGGTTAACAGGCCCCGCTAAAGCTCGTAAAATTCCGCGCCCTTTAAATTCCTTCAAAACCAACGGCTGATCATGAATACGGTATATATCGACGGACAGGCTGGTACCACTGGGTTGCAAATAACCGACCGCTTGTCTACACGTGATGATTTAGAACTAATCTACCTGAGTGACGCACAGCGAAAAGACCCAGCTCATCGCCAAGCCTGTTTGCAGCAAGCGGATATCGCCATTCTGTGCCTTCCAGATGATGCTGCTCGTGAAGCGGTTAGCCTTGCACAAGGCCACACGCGGATTATCGATGCCAGCACTGCATTTCGTATTGATGCTGACTGGGTATATGGCATACCCGAGTTAGATTCCAAGCAGAGAAATGCAATCGCTCAAGCTCAGTTTGTGAGCAACCCTGGTTGCTACCCACAAGGTTTCATATTGTTTATCAAACCACTCATCGATGCCGGCTGGTTAGACCCAACACTGCCGCTACGATGTCATGCAGTATCAGGGTACTCCGGCGGCGGCAGACAACTGATAGAAACTCAGCAGGCTTACTCAGCAACACAACGAGATAGGCTCAACAGCCAAGCCTACAGCCTTAACCTCGCGCATAAACATGTGCCTGAAATGCGCCACTATAGCGGCACCCAACAGCTGCCTCTTTTCTCTCCCACAGTGGCTAATTATTACAAAGGCATGTTGGTACAAATTCCGCTGTTTAGCAGTGAAGTAGATGACCACAGCAGCAGTGACATCCACACGTTACTAAGCAACCAATACCGCGATGAGCCCTTCATAAATGTACTCCCACAAAGTATGCAGATGACAGAAAACGGCTATCTCAATGCAACCGCTTGCAATGATACGAACAACATCGAGCTGATGATTTTTGGCAACCAAGAACAACTGTTGCTAGTGGCTCGCTACGACAATTTAGGCAAGGGTGCCGCTGGGGCTGCGGTACAAAACCTTAATATCATGTTAGGTCGCGATGAAGGACTAAGTCTATGAGCCACTATCTAGAGACCAAATCCTCGGCGCAAGTGAGCGAGCTACAAACCCAACTCGAACGCGAGTATGAGTTGTTGTTAGGTAATCGAATGGCATTGGATCTGAGTCGAGGCAAACCAGCAGCGGAGCAGTTGTCCCTCAGCGAAGGTTTAGAGCAGGTGATCAATGGCGACTATCGCGCCGCAGATGGTACCGATGTTCGAAACTACGGCAATCTGCAGGGATTGCCGGAAGCTCGCGAGCTAGGCGCAGAACTTTTAGATGTGCCTACTGAAACTGTACTGGCCGGTGGAAATTCTAGCCTGACACTGATGCACCTCGTAGTTTCTACTGCAATGCAACCGGGTCTTTGGGGAGACACTCGGCATTGGTCCAGCGCAAAACCAATCAAAATACTCACCCCTGTACCCGGCTACGATCGACACTATGCGCTATGCGAAGCGTTGGGAATTCAAATGGTCAACATTGACATGACCGACGCTGGCCCGAACATGTCACAAGCGCGCGCACTGGTCGCGGCTGATGATTGTATAAAAGGTATCTGGTGCGTGCCTAAGTACTCAAACCCTACCGGCTGCATTTACTCGGAAGAAATAGTCGATGAAATCGCTCAGCTCAGCAATACTGCCGCAGCAGACAACTTTGTTGTACTTTGGGATAACGCCTATGCCTGGCACGATTTCGAATTCCCCCCCACACGCCTAACTCCAATTTATCCCCTAGCCCAACGCTATGGGACCCAAAACCATGTTGTCCAGTTCGCATCCACTTCAAAAATCACCTTCGCGGGCGCTGGGGTCAGCTTCATATCGAGTGGTGCAAAAGTACTGCAAGCACTCACGCAACAATTGAGTTTTCAAACCATCGGCCCGGACAAAGTCAATCAGCTTCGGCATGCGCGATTCTTAAAAGGGCGGCTCATGGAGCATATGCAAGCACATGCCACCTTACTCAAACCAAAATTTGATCTTGTCCTGCACACGCTAGAAGAAGAGCTGGGCCGGTGGGACATTGCATCTTGGACCGAACCCCAAGGTGGCTATTTTATATCATTGGATCTACAACCCAACCTGGCCACCGAAGTGATCGATATGGCAAAGCAAGTTGGTCTCACCCTAACGCCAGCGGGAGCGACGTTTCCAATGGGTATGGACCCAATGAACCGTAATGTACGTATTGCACCAACCTTTGCGACACTAGAAGACCTAGGAATGGCCATGCAAGTTTTAACGTTATGTGTGAAACTCGCCACGGTCCGTCAATTCACTTTAACAATTAACCGCAAAAACCAAGGGTAGCTATGTCAGATTGGAAGATAACGGACTTCGATGTTCCTGCAGAAGAAGGTAAAGCCCGTTTTCACGACTTTGCGCTACCTCTGCCAATCATGCAGGCTATTCATAAATTGGGTTACCAATACTGCACCCCCATCCAAAGCCAATCTCTTCCATTCGCATTGTCAGACTATGACGTCACCGGCCAAGCCCAAACAGGTACCGGCAAAACAGCAGCCTTCTTACTGTCCGTGTTTACCCGATGCTGGGAAAATCCTCTACCTCATGACCGGCCCTTGGGTTGCCCACGCGCCTTAGTTCTCGCACCAACTCGTGAGCTGGCGATGCAGATCGAGGGTGATGCTAAGGGCTTGTCACGCTACATGAGCGAGAGAACTGTATGCGTCGTAGGAGGGATTGATTTTCAAACCCAGCAAAAAAAGCTGGAGAAAAAACCTGTCGATCTGCTAGTCGCTACACCAGGTCGTCTCATCGACTTCCTCAACCGTAATCATGTGTCGCTGAAGCATGTAGAGGTATTGGTGATAGACGAAGCCGATCGCATGCTGGACATGGGTTTTATTCCCGATGTGCGCCGAATTGTTTACCAAACGCCGCACAAACGAAATCGCCAGACTCTATTCTTCTCCGCCACATTCAGCGAAGAAGTCCTGCGCTTGGCTAATTCCTGGACCATCGATCCAGAACACATTGTGGTAGAACCTGAGCAAGTTGCAGTTGATACCGTCGATCAAAAATTTTGGATGATCAGTAACCAACAAAAAGATGCTGCCTTAATTAGTCTGTTTCGTCAGGAGGAGACTAAACGGGCTATAGTATTCACCAATCGCCGTGACCAAACACATCGAGTCGTGAAATTTCTGCGCTCAAAAAACATCGACTGTGAAGCGCTCGCTGGGGACATTCCCCAACGCAAACGCCTAGCCACATTGAACCGCTTTAAGGAAGGGTCGCTCAAATACCTTATCGCTACAGACGTCGCTGGACGGGGCATCCACGTAGAGGGCGTCACGCATGTGGTCAACTATGAATTACCTGAAGAAGCTGAAGACTATGTACATCGTATCGGTCGCACGGGTCGTGCTGGGGCGCAAGGTACGTCAATCAGTTTTGTTGCCGAAGATGATGCTTTTAACCTTCCGGCCATTGAGGAGTTTATTGGTAAGCAGGTAGACTGCACAGTTCCTGACATTGACCTGTTAAACGATCAACCCGCCTAAGAGCGACTTGCCAACAACAAAACTTAAGCCAAATTCACGGCAGTGCTTTTAAGGGAGAAGCTACTGAAAATTCTAGCCCGGGCAGCAACTCTGTGTGCTTTGATCTTATTTACTAGTGCCACGTACGCTGTCGAATCCTCCTACGAACACCTTGCCGATGCTGAGCACTTAAGCATTGAGCAGGTCATTGCTTCGAACCTCTGGCAAAAACACCAAGGAACCGCACGCTTCGGTTATAGCAAAGAAGCCAAGTGGGTCCGATATTCCACCTCTCCCGCAGAAAATATCCGTATTTTTACCATCAACAACCCCTGGCTGCTAAAAATTGACGTGTTCTTGGTGGGCAAAGGGAAAGTTATTCGACAACACCAAACCGGCTCGTCACGTCCGTCCAGCCAACGCCGAATTAGAACGCCCGGAATTGCCATTCCCGTACCAACTGATATCGAACAAATCTACATTTATGATCACGGGGCGTCGGCTTCAAACTTTCCTGTAGCCCTTATGAGCGGTAGCGAATTTACATCCTTTAGTTCTGCTCTAAGTGTGTTCCACGGTATGTTTTACGGCATCGTATTGATCATGTTGATTTACAATCTAGCCATATACTTCGCCACCAAAGATAAAACTTACCTTTACTTCAGCCTATTTGCAGCTTCCCTATCCGCCTTTCTAAGTACTGCAGACGGCATGGGTAGCTTACTATTGTGGCCTGACACCCCTGGGATGCAATATCTCGTAACCGCTATGGGCTGGGGTTTTGCAATGGTGTTTCTACTAGAGTTTGCACTACAACTCTTGCCCTCACAAAAATCGATACCGCAAGTACTTATGCTGCATCGGATATGCCAACTAGGCGTTGTTGTCGTCACCTTAGGCAGCTCGCTCAACCCAAGCCCTTCCATCTACGCCATCCAAACGATTGCCAGTACCTTTGTCCTGTCGCTGTTGGTCTATGACGGTATACAAGCCACTTTTCGCAAATCTGCTGGCGGCAAGCTTTTTCTATTCGCCAACGGCGCATTTGTGTTGGGGTCTGTGGTACATATCGCCATGTTGTTCGGCTGGATCACAGCGTCTGTTTGGGTACAACATGCTGTGCATATCGGATTTACCTTGGAAATGGCAATACTGTCCATTGCTCTTGTACACCGTTTACGGTCTAACGAAAGAAGACACTGGCAGGCAAGGCAAACAACTCAAGAGCTCAGCCGACGCAATAAAGAGTTAAGAACTGCACAAAGCCTCGCTGAAGAACACCGACAACTACAAAAATCGCTTCAGCAGGCACAAAAACTCAAGACAATTGGACAGATGGCCGGTGGTTTCGCCCACGATTTCAACAATATTCTCGCTAGCATTTTGGGTTATGCAGAGTTGGCTCAAGATTCCACCGCGCAAAAGGATCGCACCAAACTAGCCCGCTACCTAGGCGAGATTCACAGTGCCGGTGAGCGCGGTGCCACGCTGGTTAAACAACTTCTGCAATATAGCCGCAATGCACCAACTCAGCCGCAAAAGCTGCATTTAGGGGAAACTCTAGATGAGATACGGGCTTTGTTGCGTGGCAGTTTACCCGCTACAGTGACCATCAGTACTCACCTCCCCAAGACCAGTATTTATGCCTACATAGACCCTGAGCAGCTACAACAAATGATGGTCAATCTATGTCTCAACGCTGCCGAGTCTATGCGCAACAGAGGTGATATCGATATTCGGCTCGATGTAATAGATATTACAAATCTCACCTGCACTTCGTGTCTAAAGAATTTTTCAGGCAACTACATCTGCATCGTAATAGAAGACAATGGTACCGGCATTACGGGCAGAGCAAACGACCTCTTTACCCCTTTTCACACTAGTAAAGATGTTGGCGAAGGTACGGGTTTGGGTTTGTCTGTGGTACATGGCATCGCGCACGAGTATGCGGGCCATATACATGCTACAAACCGTGCCACCAATGGTGCTCGGTTTACCTTGTACTTGCCAACTGAAACCGCGCAGGTGGCGGCTCCGACCAAGGGACGCCGAATTTTAGTCATCGAAGATGACCCCTCCGTTGCCGGCTATTTATCCGTGCTGCTTGATTGTGATGATTTTGAGACCACAGTAAAGTCATTGCCAATACAGGCCCTGGAAACTTTTGTGGCTGATCCCTACGCCTTTGATCTAGTCATTACCGACTACCTCATGCCACACAGCACGGGTTTAGAGTTGGCCGAGGACATTCATGCGCTGCGGCCAGACCTGCCGGTGATTCTTACCACCGGCAATGTCAATAATATCGAGCCTAACGCTTTGGCGCATGCCGGGGTAAACTGCGTATTTCAAAAGCCCCTTAACGCCGAACAACTGCTGGCAAAGATTCGAGGTCTTCTCACCCAATGACTACTGCAGTCGCCATCATCCAGCATTGCGCCACAGAAGACGTGGAGGCCAATCTACATTGTTTAGAAACACTGACTAGAACTGCAGCTGACCAGGGTGCAGTTGTCATTTGTTGGGCTGAAGCCTTCGCCTACTTAGGCCGCCATGCTGGGAAAAAAGAAATCCTGGAACCATTACCCGATGGCGGTCCCATCCTGAATCGCTGCCAACAATTAGCACAATCGTTGGGTACCGAGCTGCTGTTAGGTGGGTTTCACGAAGCCATGCCCCAAGACCTCGACCGTTGCTACAACACCAGTGTATACCTAGACAGCAACGGCAACATTGTCAGCACCTATCGGAAGATCCACTTGTTTGATGTCGACATCGAAAACGGACCGCGCCTACAAGAGTCAAAACGAACCGGACCAGGAGAGGTCGCGGTGATCGCAGACACTGCCTTTGGCAGCTTAGGTTTAACCGTTTGCTACGACGTTCGGTTCCCAGCACTGTATCAACGCCTGATTGATATGGGCGCCATTGCTGTAAGCGTACCCAGCGCATTTACTGCAACCACCGGCGCCATGCACTGGCATCCACTTTTACAAGCCAGAGCAATTGAAACCCAAAGTTATGTCATCGCACCTGCCCAACACGGACAACACAGTAAACACCGGGCGTCCTTCGGACATTCACTGATCATTGACCCTTGGGGAACGATTATGGCGGAAATCTCCGACGGAGATGGTTTTGCCATCGCCAACATCGACCCCGCACAAGTTGCGCAAGTTCGTCAGGAAATTCCAAGTCTCGCCAATCGTCAACCCTTCGCGTAGGCTCGGCACATGACCTCATCATTCCACATTCGCGGTGGCAGTATTTTGATCCTTGCCGCCTTGGTGATCATCGCTGCAGGGCTAAAGTCATCCCAAGATCTGATGGTTCCTTTCCTACTGGCCGCCTTTATCGCGACCATAGCGGCTACGCCTATGTTCTGGCTACAACGCAAAGGCATCCCCGAAGCCTTCTCACTACCCGCCGTAATGATTGCGATGATCTTCATCGTGGTATTACTCGGAGCTTTAGTCGCTCAATCTGCGTCTGCATTTTCAGCCAAATTACCGTTTTACCAAGAACGTTTACTGTTTTTACAATCTGAATTCATCGCCATTGTGGAACCCTTGATCCAGCCCCTGGGGATCCGCATAGATATCCAGTCCATATTGGCCAACTTCTCTCCCAATTCAGCGTTGGAATTGGCTGCCACCACCCTTGCTCGCCTAGGTGGTGTTCTGAGTAACAGTTTCCTCATAATTCTTACGGTCATATTTATCCTGGCCGAAGCGGCCAGTTTTCCTCGCAAGCTGAGTGACATCTCAAAAAATCCAGATCGCGACCTGCCTCATTTCGCTAAATTCGCAGAAAATGTAAACCGATACATTGCCATCAAGACCTCAGTCAGTGTTATCACCGGGGTCATTGTCACTACCTTTTTGTGGATCTTAGGCGTCGATTTTCCAATCTTGTGGGGGCTGTTGGCCTTTTTGTTGAACTATGTGCCAACTATTGGCTCCATCATTGCTGCCGTCCCACCGTTACTATTGGCGTTAATCCAAATAGGTCCTGGGGCTGCTGGTATTGTCGCCATCGGATTTTTGACCATCAACGTTGTGATGGGTAATGCCATAGAACCTCGTTTTATGGGCAAGGGTTTGGGTCTGTCGACGTTGGTCGTTTTCCTGTCTTTGGTGGTTTGGGGATGGGTGTTGGGTCCTGTCGGCATGTTGCTATCGGTGCCATTAACCATGACCGTAAAAATCGGCTTGGAAGCAAACCCGAACACACAATGGTTTGCCCACATGTTAGGGCCAGCGGATGCTTCCCCACCGATAAAGGCCGGCTCACCAAACAACCACAAGACTGACGTGCCAGCACCACTTCCCTCATCTACATCTGATACCTAGGCAACCTCTGACTATGAGTGGTTACGAACGTCCAAACATCCAAACAATGCAAGGCTATGTCTCTGGTGAGCAGCCTGATGATCCATTAACCATCAAGCTCAATACCAACGAAAACCCTTACCCACCGAGCCCCAAAGTGGGAGAAGCTTTAAATAGGGTGGATGCCGCTAGTTTACGCCGATATCCACAACCCACCGCAGACAAGCTGCGTGCAGCGATCGCAAGTTTGCACCAGATAACCGCTGACCAAGTGGTGGTTACCCATGGCGGAGACGAGGCACTGCGCCTAGCCATCACCACATTTGTAAATCCGCAATCTACCTTTGGTATGGCTGAACCCAGTTACACGCTATACTCGGTACTTGCAGATATACATGATGCAAAAGTTATACGCGTAGCTTTGACAGAGGACTGGCAACTACCGAATGACTTCGCCGCTACCCTCAACAAATCAAATGTAGAACTGGCTTGCCTAGTGAACCCGCACGCCCCATCAGGCACCCTGCTGCCAGTTACAAAATTAGCGGAGGTCGCAAGTGAACTAAGGGGGGTGTTACTCATCGATGAGGCATACGCAAACTTCATAGATCCGCAGCATGCCTACGCCAGTGAATCGTTACTGGCCCGACACGACAATGTTCTAATACTTCGGACATTCAGCAAGGGTTATAGTCTCGCGGGTCTGCGTCTGGGTTATCTACTAGGTCAGAAAAGCTTAATAGAGCCTATTTTAGCCAAAACTCGAGACAGTTTTAATATTGATCACCTCAGCCAAGTTATCGGCCTCGCCAGCATTCTTGATCAGAACTATGCACAACGTACCTGGGAAAGAGTACGCACTCAACGTACAACTCTATCCAATAACCTTTCGCAACTGGGCTTATCGAGCCCGCAAAGCCAGGGTAATTTCATACTGGTGACAGTGCCGCCTAGTGCCAAAATCGATGCCAAACAAATGCACCAACGGTTGAAGGACGCAGGGGTATTGGTTCGATATTTCGAAACCGACAAACTGCAAGACAAATTGCGAATCAGTATCGGCACAGCCGCAGAAAATGAAAAGTTAGTATCGCTGCTCACGAAACTGCTTACCTAAATTCAGAACCAATATTCCAACAAGGAAAGCAAATGCCCCAACTGCCTGCTGTGAGCTTAGTCGCCGTGCCCGGACGACGTCTTAAAACAATTGAAGTAGCCCAAGAAATCGAAAAACGAGGCTTCCCGGGAATTTACGGACCCAGTTTGGGCGACAGTTTGTCACTGTGTACTGCCATCGCAATGGCCACCAATAACATCGAAATTGGCACCAGCATCATGCCCATATACCTTCGAAATGTGACAGATTTTGCGGGTACAGCAGGTTTTCTGCATGAGATTTCCGCAGGGCGATTTCGTTTTGGCGTGGGGGTTAGCCATGCACCCGCAATGAATAGATTAGGCATCAAACAAGGTGCGCCGCTAGGAGACACACGTAAATTTGTCGAAGATCTACGTGGCGTTCCGCGGGTAGGCGATTTACCACCTATTGTGCTTGCCACACTACGCAACAAGATGATCCAACTTGCTGACGAAATTGCCGAAGGTATGGTATTTGCCAACGGTGCGCGTTCTCATATGAGCCATTCGCTCGGAGTGCTTTGCGACAAGAATCGGAGCAGCGATGACTTTTTTATCGGCAATATGATACCCACCTGTATTAGCGATGACCGAGAAGCCGCCATGGCAGTCAACCGTCGAACCCTAACCAGTTATGCTTTCCTGCCAAATTATCGAAACTATTGGAAACAAGCCGGTTATGAAGAAGAAATGAATGACGTCGAAACCGCATTGGCCGCCAAAGACCTCGACCGAATCCCTCAGTGCCTGTCAGATCGCTGGCTCGCAGACACCACCTTATTTGGCACCGCCACCGACGTGAGAGAAGGTATTGAAGCTTGGTTTGATGCAGGAATTAAAACACCCATTATCGTGCCGAGCGCAACCGCTGGGGGTCAAATGCAGGCGCTGCAAGAATTTTTCGATCTGTGGAGCTAACGTTTATATCATGCGGCGATTTTGGTTAGTTCGACACGGCAAGGCCAGCAATGGTGAGCTGGGGCGAGCTGACCACGAGCGCCGTCTAAGCGCCCGCGGTGAACGCGATGCGAGCGCGGTCCAGGCATGGTGTGAACACCAAAATAAGCAGTTGAGTTGGGTTTGGTGCAGTACCGCATGCCGTGCGGTAGACACAGCAACACCTATTGCCCGAGGCAGTGACGCGCAACTCGTGCAGCTGCCCGAGCTCTATCTCGCTTCACCCGAGGTGATTTTAGCCACCTTACAAAGTACCCCAACGGAAGTTTTCAATGCTGCTATTGTGGCCCATAACCCAGGGCTCAGCATGGCTGCCAACATGATGTCAAACACGCTCGTAACATCAAATTTAGTCACGCTGGCTATAGCAATATTTGAATTCGACGCAGACTGGTGCGACCTGCAATTTGGGCGCGCACAGTTTCAGCAACTGCTCACGCCCAAATCAGGTCATTTTAGAATTTAGCGAAGATGGATTCACTTAACGTGCCGTCATAGAGAGTTTCTTGGTTACTTGTTGCCCGCTGCTTGCAGCGACCTATCCTCTATTCATCATCAGGAGGCCACTGTTGAGCACCGTGGAGTACCCGCAGTACTTCTACTGCTTCCGTGACGCGGTAAATCGTGAGATAGGGGGTACCGTTGATGACCAGTTCTCGCGTACTTCTAAGTCTTCCTAACCGGCCCGATTCAGGGTGCTCTCTCAAGAGACGCTCAGTTGTGTCGATTATTTTGAACACAACATCGATTGCTACAACTGGACTATTATCTTCCGCGATGTAAGCCTCGATATCGGCCAGATCTTCCTCGGCCGGTTCAGTCCAGTTGAGCTGCACGTTTAGCTTGCCATTTTTCTTTGAGTGCTTCGTGGCTGATCATACTGCCTTCATCAGCCGCCTTTAGGCCGGCTTCAACCTTCTTCTTGAACCACTGTTCATAAGCTTCTGTCGTGCCTTCTCGGTAGGATTTTACGATACGCAATAACAGCGCCCGATCAGACTCCGGCACCGCATCGATCTCTTTATGCAGTTCTTGGGTAATGTCGTTGACCTCAGCCATCAGCAGACCTCCAGTTTCGATAGCTTACATTCTAGCGCGTTTCTTCGTCATCGGTTGCAGCCTCTGCATGTAGAGTGTCGAACACGTCTTGTTCTGTAGGTATTGTGCTTTCTCTCATGTGATATTGCTCCGCCCTG
>JAADHW010000014.1 GCA_013151695.1 Gammaproteobacteria bacterium | reverse complement strand
ACAAGCCGCTTGCGGTGTATTGACCCTTAATGCAGTGGCAGAACAAGATGAGCGGCGTAGCCGCTCACAAGCCATGCTGACCAAGTTTGCAGGGTTTCCTGCCATCAAGTTGATCGACGATTACGACTTTAAGTTTGCTGCCGGTGCACCTAAAAAGACGGTACAGACCTTACAGTCGATGGCTTTTGTGGAACGTAAGGAGAACGTCATTTTCTTAGGCCCTAGTGGTGTGGGTAAAACACATCTGGCCATTGGATTGGGCTATTTGGCCACGCAATCGGGGATCAAAGTCAGGTTTATCACTGCTGCAGATTTAGTCTTTCAGCTAGAGAAAGCGCAGCAGATGGGTCGGTTCGATCAGTACATGAAACGCTCATTACTCAGCCCACACATCTTGATCATTGATGAAATTGGGTATCTGCCATTGCTGGGCAATCAAGCCAATCTATTTTTCCAAGTGATCGCCAAACGCTACGAACACGGTTCGATCATTTTGACCTCTAACTTGTCGTTTGGGGAGTGGGATTTAACCTTTGCGGGTAACTCAGCCTTAACCGCAGCGATGTTGGATCGTTTGTTACATCATGCCCACGTGGTGCAGATCAAAGGCGACAGTTATCGACTCAAAGACAAGAGGAAAGCCGGTGTGTTCACACCGGCGGGCAGCAGCACAGTACCTGATTGATCGAAGATCAGGCACTGCTTTTCAACCAACCAACACCGACAGGGGGTCAATTTTAAGTTGCCAAATTAGACGCTAAGTGGGTCACTTTTATGTTGCCATTGACAAGGGCGGAGCAATATCACACGAAACAAAGCACAATACCTATAGAACAAGACGTGTTCGACATACTGGCAGTAGAGCAATGCACTGATGACGAAGAAACGCGCTAGAATGCAGGCTATCGAAACTGGAGGTCTGCTGATGGCTGAGGTCAACGACATTACCCAAGAGCTGCATAAAGAGATCGACGCGGTGCCGGAGGCTGATCGGGCGCTGCTATTGCGCCTGGTGAAATCTTATCGGGAAGGTGTATGCGATGAGGACTTACCTACTGCGGAGGAGAGCTTCCGAGAAGGTTGGCAGGATGTTCTGGATGACAATACGCATCCCGTAGAAGACCTGTGGGATCGGGTCAACGAAGGATAGTGAAAGTTGAGTATGGTACAGCGTTCATTAGGCAGCTAAAGCGGTTGACGCGGCGGTACCGTAACATCCAACAAGATATCGAACCCATCATTGCGCATTACAAGCCGGAGACACCCCGGGTGATCAAATGACAGGGATGGGTCGAACCTTGTACAAAGTCCGTGCTCCAAACAGTGATGCTCAACGCGGAAAAAGTGGCGGTTATCGCGTGATCTACTATCTGGTGACCAACGAGCGTTGTCTGTTGGTAACGATTTACTCCAAAGTGGATCAAGATGACGTCTCAATAGAGGCGATCCGCCGTATCTTGGCGGAAGAGAGAGAATAAGGCCGCTACAGCCTACAGACTGGTGTGCTGCGGTGTTAATGGTTACCAGCCCCTCCGTTCCGGTCGCTTCGCGCACTACACGGCGCGCCCCAGCAACCTCCCGGTCGCACTTGGGGCTTCACCGCCACCAGTGCATCCGATTTATGATCCAGTTTGAAGGCCGGTTAGTGGATTATATTTGAAACTAGCAGTTACACAGAATTGTTTACAGTCTCTGTGATTTTTTTCTAATATAGGCTAACCAACTATTTTAGCTCCATAAGAGCTTTAGAATGTGAAGCGTTGAAAACATCAACAATACGTAAAGACGCACCAAGGAAGATGATATGAATTCGACAAGACTAGCTACCGCACTCGCTCTAATATTTACGACAACCATCGTATACGCCTCGTGTAATCAACATTTATGTCAAACAACCGTAAAAACACTTTATGTACATTCCAACAGCAAAGTATATGTCGCAATGGACAGTGATATGTCCCAACTGGATTGCACGCTGGATCAAGGTAACTTTATCGTACTAAAGGATACCAACCCTAGACACTCAGAAATCTACTCCATGTTGCTCGCCGCTCGAATCGCAAAGGAAAGCGTAGTAGTTAGAATCGTAAACGGTTCGAGCGACTGTGAGCTCGCATACACGATGCTTACGGACTAATTCACGATTCAATTATCCATCCCGAAGCATTCGGGACGCTGCCTAACGAAGTGTTGATCTTGACTGTGGGCTTGCCTCATATCTGCGACCACTTGAGGTCTCAAAATGGACTTCCCCCGGTATTGATGTCATCGCCAAGCCTCAATTTGAGGCCGCCTCGAAGGCCTCAGGACCGACACCACCAATGTGGCTATGACGCGGTTCGATTGTAGAACACTTCGATGTAATCGAAGGCACCGGTAGGTGGCACATCGTGGCGTACATCCTCGGTGTGCTTCGCTAAAGCGCAAAGTCGGATCGTTGCACGTTTTGGCGTCGTTTGAAAAAGTTCGAGCTGCTGATATTTCGCGCGACACAGACCTCTTGGCGCTTACGCTATTTGGTTCTTGATTTGGCTGTCTATTGCATTAGGGGTAAGGGTTGCGATGGAGTATCCGGTGCATCGTGAAGAAATGTACTACTGATGAGATTTCAATTGTTGATGGTGTGCAATCGCTGTTTCGAAAACTTGCATAGTATCGTGACAGGCCGTGTCCCACGAAAAGGATTTGGCCTGAACTTGGGCAGCCTTTTCAAGGGTGTTCCTTATGTCTTTATTGTTGGCGAGATTAGATATCGCCTGGGCGATATTTTCAGTATTCAAAGGGTCGACGTATAGAGCCGCCTCTCCCGCAACTTCTGGCATGGATGATATACGCGAGGTAATTACTGCTTTGCCGAATGCTAGCGCTTCGGCAATTTGTAGGCCAAAGCCTTCGTATAGCGATGGAGCTAATATAAATTCGGCATTGCCGTATAGATTAGCTAAATGCTCATCCGAGTTGGGGCGAATCCACTTAACTTGATCGGCTGATGGAATCTCTATATCGCCCCATCCGGGCTGGCCTGCGATGATGAGTCGATACTGCTGCAAGTTGCAGGACAAGAAAGCACTTACTATTCGCGTTAGATTTTTTCTCGGCTCCAATGTCCCGACAAAAAGAACATAGGGTTGGCGTTCATCTGGTGGGTTTGCCGGATTGAGTTGCTCTCTGGTGATAGTAGGAGCTTCTGGGATCACCGTGATTCTTTTTTTGACAGCTGGTACAAGCTCCAAGATATCTGATTTCGTTGATTCTGACACCGCGATAATTCCATCAGCTTTCATCAATGCAGACTTCATCAAGATTCGATCGGTCCACTTTCGAGTGGTTGGCATAGTTTCTGGTGCTTTGTGCCAAACAAGGTCGTGTATGGTGACAACTGTTGGGAGGCTCTTCGACCACGCCGGAAGGTGATGACGAGGCGACCAGAATAAGTCTGCTCCTGCGCGTTGTGCTGCCTGCATATATCGTAATTGTGAATCGAGCAGCTGAAAGAATGAGCCACCCTCGGAAGTGCACTTGATCACTTCATGACCCTGAGAAAGTATTTTTTTGATCAGTATGTGCGTATAACGACCGATTCCCGTGTTTGGATGATGGAGTGGTCTTGCATCAACGGCGATTCGCAATTTGTTGGTGGTCATCATGGTTCGATTTTTTATTTCTGTTCGAGGCTAGAGCTTCATATAGCTCATAGTATCGCTGTGCCATGAGCCGGCCGGTAAATAGTAGCTCATAACGTTGCTGGGCTTTCTTGCCCATTTCTTCGGCCACACTCTGATTGTTAAAAAGGTAATCCATAGCTTTGCGTAATGCTTTGGATGAACCAGGGGCGACCACAAGCCCGGTTTTGTCATGTACATTAACATGGCTCGTTCCGGAGCCAACTTCCGTAGAAATCAGAGGTCGTCCAAACATAGCACCCTCTAACAAGGTAACGCCAAATGCTTCTGAACGTAGGTAAGAAGGAAACACTACTCCCCGAGAAGATTTTATGAGACCAACTTTGTCTTGGTCAGATACGTGGCCAGTGAAAATCACGTTAGTAAGGTTCAGATCTTTCGCTTGTTGCTTAAGTTCCTTCTCAGTAGGGCCAGAACCTACTATTGCCACTTGGTAGTCAGCTCCCTGCATGGCATCGAGGAGTATGTGTAGACCTTTATAGTAGCGAAGAACGCCGATAAACAAGAAGAAAGGTTTGGTTAATGCAGACGTGTTGATGACAGTGTCATCTGACGCTTGGGGATAAACATCTCGCTCCAATCCGATTGGGATTACCTCAACTTTTTCTTGGTACTTTGTCAAAGTTTCGCTTGTCGCGAAGTAATTTGGGGAGGTGCAGACGATAGTGTCAACCTGGTCGAGGAAACGATGCATTATGGTTCTGTAAACCACTTTAAGTAAGCGTTGGCGAACAATGTCTGAGTGATAGGTGAGTAGGGTCGGCTTGTTAACGCTGCTAACAAGATGGAGAAAGTCACCGAACGGCCATGGAAAATGATAATGCACAACGTCAGCCCATTCGACCTGTTCTTTGAAGCGCGCGATGCAGGTTAGAGAAATGCTACAAGACGCGATTTCGAAGTGTTTTTTTACTTGAAAAACGTCTGCCTCAGGTCTCTGGATGGGTGTATGTGTGGGGTTGGGGCTTAACGTGAAAACGCGAGACTGAGCCCCCAAAGGTTTAGTATTCAATGTGATCTGTCGTATGACCTCCTCCAATCCTCCTTGCGTGTCGGGGAAGTAAGTCCTATAGACATGGAGGATCCGCATGGTCAGTTAGGCCGTTAATGGTGCAGTGTACATGGTGGCTAGTCTAGTAGGAGACTTGGTTGAGGTAAACGAATCCCCTAGCTAATTAGTAATTCCTGCTG
>JAADHW010000295.1 GCA_013151695.1 Gammaproteobacteria bacterium | reverse complement strand
GGTGTTAGCTGAAGGGCTGAAAAGTAAAGATTTCCATTTATCCTTTGGTTCGATCAATGGTTTGCTGGAACTGGGTGATCGACAGGCTAGTGAGATTCTAATTCGTTCTCTCAAACCCAAGGAATGGAATCGAATTGATAGGATCGTCAAGGGACTGATTAAGTTGGGGGAACCTGCTCTATCGGCAATATTTGATTCACTACCTGGCGCCACAACAACGCAGCGAAACGCGCTCAATCGGATTGTAGTTGGCATGGGTGAGGTTACCCATCCTGGGTTGTTGGAGGGGCTAAAGAGTGCAGATTACAGAACACGTATGTTTTCTCTCATTGCGCTCAACGAAATGAAGGCGTGGATTCCGCCGGGTCCCAGTTTGACGGCTTATTTCCTGGCCAGGCGAGAATGGAGCAAGCTAACCTCGGAGGAAATTGCGATATTTGAGGCACAGGGTGCGGTGAGCGCCGGTCCGCTACTCGCGTCGCTGCGGCGGGATGGTGGTGCATCGCAAGCGCAGGTTGCCAAATTGCTCAAGCAGCTCAAAATGCAGCCCAAAGAAGGGACCGATTTGGTTTGGTACCTCATTGCACAAGGAAAGTGGCGCCGGGTTCAACGAATGGGTGCAATTTCGATTCAGCCGCTAACACATATTGTCGACAACCTCGGCCACCCAACGTCAGGACACAAGTGGGTTGGATCCCTCTCAAAGGTGGAACAAGAGGTTCACACCAAGAAGCATCAAGCGGCAATGCGGGTACTAAGAAAACTCAAAGCCAGCAAGAGTTAGCACTGAATTGGCTTCAATACGCCGCAAAGATCATCAACTAAGCCCGCTGAGTGTTCCACTTGTCGAGGTGATAGAGATCGAACAGAATGTCTCAAAGATCACACGCGTTTAGTAGCGGTTGGCGTACGGGTGAATCGGAAAACTGGAAGCTCAGGAAGGTTGCGCGCGCCCGGGACGGACACTGCGCCAATGCGATCATTGTGGCCGAAGCGCTGGAGTTACAAGAGAGCGTTAGTATTGTTCGCTACCCTTCCCTGCAAAATCACCCATCATACGCAATCGCAAAACGGCAAATGACCTTTGAGGATAGTCGAAACAAAAGGTATTTACGATCAGGGTGTTGGGTATTGAGATCTGTGGAGTTGTCGGAAGGATTAGACTGTCGATCTGGGCTAGTGAACAGTGGGCTCAGGGCTCACGGGTGAGTAGTCAGAATGCTGCGGTTGGCGATGGGTGGAATCTCAATGCGGTTTATTAAAGTCGAGCGGGTGCCAGCGCGTTGGCTGAAGGATCATGATGAGATGTCGAATAGCTGGTCGCTGCGAGTGTGTCTGTCTGCTCGCGCCGGCTTAGGTGGCGCCTGTTGTTGATGAACGTGGTCGAGGATCTTTTTTATCAGCTGTGGTTGTGTGATTGCGTCGATAACTCGTAGGTGTCCACCGCAGCGAGGGCAGATCTCGATGGCGCTGGGTTTAGACAATCGACCGGAGTTTTTCTTACACTGGCTTGCACTAAACAGCCTAGGGATAAGCGTTGTACCCCTTAATCCACAGTGGCAATCAGCCGAGTTAGAGTATGTGCTGACCCACAGTGAAGTGCGCTACGCGGTAGTACTGGAGGATAGGTTAGGGAACAACAAAACTAATGGCGATATAAATAAGATTATAGAGAAAATGCAGCGCAATTGCGCTCGTGATACCGAATCTTATTTGGAGGAGAGAACAAGCTAGCCCAAGAGGCAGAATATGAAAATACCCCACCCAACTATTTTCATATTGTTGGTGGGACATTAGCCACAAAAGATTTGATATGAAAACCGCAAACAAAATCCCCCATCGATTGGACTCAAATTTGCTAGCAATATAACCTTGTATGGCAAATCGATAGACAATTTCCTCTCTGATCGCAACTCCAGCAAAGAGGGCAATAGTCTGTGCGGCGCTAACAAACGAGACTGTAAATATTTCTGTGTAACAATCATGCAGTTACACAGAAATATTTACAGTCTCTGTCTTTAGTCAATAGTGCGTATTTTTGCGGTCCCTCCGGGACTACCCGATAACTAGGAAAAGCCTATAGTGGTCTTTTCCTAGTTATCAGCGCTGCGTTTTTGGGTCACGAAAACAACGCCTCCGACACTGACTTGCTGTACTACTCATATCATCTATTGCTAGTAGCGCCGCCCTCAACGGCTGCGGTTGTACCAAAAACCGGCGACGCGCCTCCCTGGGCCCACATAAACAATTCGCAGTGCCTGGCTGCGAGATTGGCATTTTTCGCAGTACAAACGCATGCGAATTCGATCTATGGGGTAGTCTGCGCCTTCTGCGCGCATGAGTTTGTGCAAATCTACGCCAACAACCCTTTGGCACTCTTCACAAACAGCGTACAGTTCAAAACACTTGATCAGGCTACCTAGGGTTTCCATATGAATACTGTACATATATACAGTTATCAAATCTACATCGGACTCTGGCCAGCATGAAACCAATAGCCATCACCTTGGGTGATCCGGCAGGCATAGGGGCGGAAGTTGCGGCTAAGTGGTTAGCGCAGTTGCAGGTAGAGAAGAACTTGCAGCAAGATACGCCATGGCTATTGGTCGGTACTCCCTGGGCTTTAGAAGCCGGTGCGCAAGTTGCAGGTGTGAGTCTCCCCAACATTGCCACTGTGACGAAGGTTGAAGACGTCACTGCAACGATTAGTTTGTATGACATTGGTTTGAACAAGCCTGCTGATTTTCGCTGGGGTGAAGTGCAAGCTGCTTGCGGTCGAGTTGCAGTGGAATCTGTGGAATGGGCTGCGAAGGCGTGTTTGGCTAATCAACTGGATGCCATGGTGACCTGTCCCCTCAACAAAGAAGCCATTCATGCGGCTGGCTTTGTTGATGACTTGGGTCATCAAGAAATATTGGCGCGGCTGTCGGGGGCGTCTTGGACTGCCACCATGCTCATGACCCCAGGACTGCGGGTGGCGCATTTGTCTACGCATAAGTCTTTGATCAAAGCGGCACAATATGTGACCAAAGAAGCGGTTCTAGAAAAACTGCGTTTGATCGAAAGTACGGTTACCCAGTGGGGGATTGCAGCGCCGCGAATTGCTGTGGCAGCCCTGAACCCCCATGGCGGGGAAGGTGGGATTTTGGGGCGAGAGGAAATTGAAGAAATCGCACCCGCAGTAGCACAAGCTGTTGCCCTAGGAATTAACGTGGTCGGCGCAATTCCTGCCGACTCAGTGTTTACTCGTGCGATCAATGGCGAGTTTGATGTAGTACTCGCGCTGTATCACGACCAAGGGCATATCGCCATCAAGGTACATAACTTTCATGAATCTACCACAGCGACATTGGGGCTTCCCTTTGTGCGCACCTCGGTGGACCATGGCACAGCCTTTGATATTGCAGGCAAGGGTGTGGCTGATCCAACGGGGCTGCAAGCGGCACTGACCACTGCGCAACAAATTGTCAACGGCGCTCTTGAATGAGAATGCCCCCTATGTAGCAGTACGGGTTAACGCGGCCAGTAGGTTTGTGTGATACTGTTTCTCGAATAAATTTACTCAACAATATCGGGGAAGATGCCAGTGAAAGCAGCTGTATTTCGTGAAGTGAACGTACCTATGGAGATCGAGGATATTGCGGTTTCTAATCCCGGCCCGCGAGAAATATTAATCCGCACTAAGGCTGCCGGTATTTGCCACAGTGACATGCATTTTTTTAACGGTACCTATCCGGGGCAGGTGCCCATGGTATTAGGGCATGAAAGTGCAGGTGTGGTTGAGGCGGTAGGCAGTGACGTGCATTACGTCAAACCCGGCGACCATGTCATCACCTGTTTGTCGGTATTTTGCGGTCATTGTGAAAAGTGTCTGACCGGACATTTATCACTTTGCCAAGAACCTGAAATGAAACGCGGTGAAGACGAGGCGCCGCGCATCTCTAAAGATGACCAGGCGCTCGGACAATTTGCTCAGTTGGGCTCTTTTGCTGAGATGATGTTGGTGCATGAACATGCGGTGGTCAAAATACGCGAAGACATGCCTATGGACATCGCCGCGTTGATTGGCTGTGGCGTGACAACGGGTGTTGGTGCGGTGATCCACACTGCCGCGGTTGAACCTGGCGCCACTGTGGCGGTTATCGGCTGTGGCGGAATTGGGCTGTCTACCATCAATGGCGCCGCCCTTGCTGGCGCATCGCGTGTCATAGCGGTAGATATGGTGGCGTCCAAGTTAGAGTTGGCGCGCAAATTCGGTGCTACCGATGTTGTGGATGCCAGTGATGGAGAAGCAGTTGCCAAGGTTATTGAGCTGAGCGGTGGCGGCGTACACTATTCGTTTGAAGCGATTGGTTTGAAAGCCACTGCTGAACAGGCTTTCCAAATGCTGCGCTCGGGTGGTACGGCCACCATCATTGGCATGATTCCTCCAGGGCAGATGGTGTCCGTGCATGGTGTTGATTTTCTTGCAGAGAAAAAGATCCAAGGTTCTATGATGGGTTCCAACAGGTTCCGCGTAGATATGCCTCGGTTTGTTGATTTCTACTTACAAGGGCGGTTGCACCTAGACGATCTGATCTCTCGACGGATCAAGCTGGAAGACATCAACGAAGGTATGGCGGCGCTAGAAACTGGAGAGATCGCCCGTAGCGTGATCATGTTTGACTAACGGTTAAAAGCAGGGGAACACGATGCGTTGGTTGTCGTTTGAACGTAATGGTGAAGTAACATTTGGATATGTCACCGCAGATGGATCTGGTGTGGTAGATGTGGGTCAGCGCTCTTCATATGGTAGCTTGTTAGCAGCCATCGAAGCAGATGCACTTGCTGGCTTGCCTGGGCAATGTGGGGATGATGCCGACATTGCCTTAGACAACCTTCACTACGCGCCAACCATTACCCAACCAAAA
>JAADHW010000322.1 GCA_013151695.1 Gammaproteobacteria bacterium | reverse complement strand
GGTCCGCAAGTACTCAAGTGGGTGGACAGGCAGCTTAAATCCAAAGCCCATCCAGAGCAGGCATACAAAGTCTGCCTGGGCTTGTTGAACCTCAGTCGTCAGTACCCAGCCCAGCGGTTGGATGCTGCTTGCAGGATCGCCAACCAGGCAGACCTGAATCGACTGAAACAGATCAAGTCGATCCTCAAAAGCAACCGTGACTGCTTGCCGGAACAGCTTGAGCTGCAGGCCGAGCTGCCACAAAACCATGAAAATATCCGTGGCCCTCTCGATTACTCTTAGGAAAAAACACCATGACAACACAAACCATGGCGCAGTTACGCCAACTCAAACTCGGTGGCATGGCCACCGCATTGCAAACCCAGCTGGAACAGGTCGGTACCTATGAGGGGCTGCCCTTTGTTGAACGGCTCACGTTACTGCTTGATCACGAGTGTCTGAGCCGTGAACAACGCCGGCAGGAACGCTTTATCCGCCAAGCCAGCTTCAGGCTGCATGCCAGCGTTGCCGAAATCGACTATCAGCATCCAAGAAACATCAAGAAATCTCAAATCGCTCAGTTGGCATCCGGTGACTGGATTAACCGCGCTCAGAATCTGCTGATTACCGGTCCCTGTGGCAGTGGTAAGACTTATCTTGCCTGTGCGCTAGGACACAATGCCTGCATGCTCGGCTACAGCGTTCGCTACTTCCGGCTGTCACGCTTGTTACTGGAACTGACCCAAGCTAAAGCAGACGGCACTTATTACAAGAAATTAAAACAACTGGCCAAAATCCAGATGATGGCCATTGATGACTGGGGGCTGGAGCCACTCAAGCCTGCGCATCGAAATGATCTGATGGAGATCATGGATGATCGCCATGGTCACACGTCCACGGTGGTGATCAGCCAGTTACCCACTGATGAATGGTATGCCAGCATCGGTGACAACACCCTGGCGGATGCCATTCTGGATCGGCTGATGCACAACTCACACCGGCTTCAACTCAAAGGAGAATCAATGCGGAAAATAATGGGGGTGGTTGACTCAATATGAACACCTGAGTTAAAAAGGAACTTCGTGATGCGTTGAGAAATCAGGTGTTCACGATGAACCGGAATCGGTGTTCATATTCGCCGGAATACGCACTTTGAGGTTTCTGGCAATATAGCGTTTGTTTTACCTATACTCTACTCATAATCACAGAAATAGCTTTGGCACCCACATGAAAATCATAAAAATTGAAACGGAAGTGATGGATATTGAGTTTTTCCATGGCGGGATACGCAAACAACTCTTTGTACGAGTAACAACGGATGAAGGCCTAACCGGGATTGGCGAGGCCTGGACTGGAGCCCCTTACCAGCCGGTAGAAGCTGCGGTCATCAATGTCTTCAAACCACTGTTGCTTGGCAAAAACAGCAGTCAGATTGAGAAACTCTGGCAAATCATGTTTAGACATGCCTATCGATATGGTACTGAAGGCGTCATTATGTGTGCCATCAGTGGCGTTGACCTCGCACTTTGGGATTTGCTCGGTAAACGCCATGGGGTACCGGTAGCCGGTCTTATGGGCGGTAAGCAAAAAGACCGGATCAGGGTGTACGCCAGCTTTCCTGCGTTACGAAATGCACCATTACTGACGGAAAACCTGCAGAGGATTCAAGATGAAGGGTTTACAGCCGTCAAACTGCACGATCTTGATGTGGAACTCATTGCATTGGCGCGCAGAGTACTCGGAGATGATTTCACAATAATGCTCGATCCCAGTGGCGCCTGGTCGATGCTGGAAGCTGAAAAAATGGCCCATCGACTGGAAGAATTTGAGCTTCTTTGGATTGAAGAGCCCATCTTCCCCATGCAGGATCACGATTCACTTTATCGTCTGCGAAGTAAAACAAATGCAACCTATGCGGCTGGCGAAAACGAGTTTAATTTGAGTGGCTATCGAAGATTGATGACGAGCGGGGCTGTGGATTACATTCAGCCCGAGCTATCAAAGATGGGTGGTCTGACCCCCGCCGTAGACCTCGCAGATTTGGCAGCCTCATTCGGCTACACTCTCTGCCCACATTGCTACACAATGGGACCGGCATTCTATGCTGCCATGCAGTTGGGAAGCACCCGGAACAACATGGACTGGCACGAACTCAAATGGCTGCCATCCGGCTTACAGACTGAAGTGGTGTCTCCCGTGACCGTGATTGACGGCTATGTGACACTTCCCGACAGACCGGGCCTCGGTTTTGACACTTTATCAAAATGATTTCTCACAACCATAAATTCATCATGGTTCACGTACCCAAAACAGGTGGAACCAGTATTGAAGACACTCTCGGACTAAAAGGACCGAGACATAATACAGCAGTCCAGTATCGGCATCGATTTCCGGTTATCTGGGAAGAATATTTTACTTTTGGAATCGTTCGCAATCCATGGGACCGGGTGTTTTCTTTCTATATTTACCGGCGTCAAATCAGGCGACTTGAAATTGAAAACTCGCTCTCGTTCAAACAATGGCTGATTCGAAGTGCAGAGTATGTCAATTCTAATAACCAACAGGCTCTTAATAAGGAGTTCGCACCGGTGTATGGCGTTGGCACCATGGTGAAAAACAACCCCGAAGGCTGGAGAGTGAAATTTGATAATTCACTGCATATGCTCACGGACCAAAACGGCAAGGTAATCGTTGATCACATCGGCCGTTTTGAGCGGCTCCAGCAAGAATTTGACCTCATATGTGATAGGCTTGACATCAAAAAACAGGTTTTACCGTTTAGCAATAAAACCGAACACAGACCCTATTGGACCTATTACGATAAAGACTGCGAACGAATTGTTGCAAAACTTTTCGACAAAGACATCGCCTATTTCAAATATAATTTTGGAGAGCAAAGCCCACCTCTCTGAGGGCCATATGATTACCAAGAAAATCTGGATGTTCTGGAGCCAGGGCTGGGCATATACTCCCAGTCTCGTAACACATTGCAAGAATTCCTGGGCCGAACTCAATCCGGATTATGAATTGCATTTGCTTGATATCGAGTCGTTATTTGATTACATCGAGTTCCCAAAAGCCATCGATATCAGTCGCAAGGATCTTACCATTCAAAAAATTGCGGCGTTGGCCCGCTTGGCATTACTATCAAAATATGGCGGTGTATGGGTAGATGGCACGACCATGTGTACCCAACCATTAAGTGATTGGATTGAAGAGTATTACAGTGGCCAATTTTTTGCTTTCCGAAACCCGGGGAGAGATCGCTTAATGGCAAATTGGTTTATTGCTGCAGAACCGGGAAGCGTCATTCTCCAGCGTATGAATAGAAATTTTTCTGATTTTTATGTCAATAATTATTTCTCTAATATGGGTACAAAGCATGGTGAAAAGATGCTCGACTACCTAACACCCCGTTGGAATGCAAGCCCGGAAAGTTCGTTACTGTGGCACAACTGGTTTGTACGTAAAATCTTACGTATATATCCGTATTTTATTTTTCACTACACCTTTAACAAACTTATTCTGCGGGACGCTGAGTGTGCAAAGCTGTGGAATGAAACAAAATCACTATCGGCGGAAGCACCACACCTTGTGCAACATCTTGAGCACGATATGGACAATATTGAAAAAGCCAGGAAGGTCATTGATTCTGGCGTAACGCCAGTGCATAAACTTAATTGGCGTGTAGACAGTTCAAGCAGTTACTGGTCAAGCGTTCTTCCCTATTTCAGGCAGCACAATACATGATTGTTGTTATCCCATCGAACCGTGAAATCAACCTTGGTTATCTTGCTCCGCTCATAGATCAGGGGGCCCGATTTATCATCGTAGATGACTCCGAAGGTGCCATTACCGTCAATCATCCCCAGTTTGAGGTGTACAACTGGGGTGACCGAAGAAAGATGCTGGGCAAACTGGACATCGGCTACCCAAAGCGTAATGGTGCATCACGCGATTTTGGTTTTTATGTGGCCTGGAAAAATAGCGACGCCGAAGAAATAGTCATTGCACTGGACGATGACTGCAAGGTTTTTCATAAAAATTTTGGGGAGCAGGTTACAGACGTGCTCTCCAGCAAAGCAAGACCCGTAGCCACATGTGAAGGCAGCCATCTCAACATACTGGACCTTTACGATGGAACCTCCGATCAACTATACCCGCGAGGATTCCCCTATTCTTCCAGGGTAAATTACAGTGGAGCAAAGTTACATAGGGCTGAATCACGAAAGGTCACATTCAACCTCGGACTATGGAAAGGAATATTTGATGTCAATGGCATCGATAAGATATCCGGTCCTGAATACACGCATCCGGAGGCAGCACTCAAACAGCCATCTGTGATCATAGAGAACCACAAACTCATTTCAGTTTGCTCAATGAATATGCAATTCCGTAAGGAATTGATTCCCGCAGTTTACCAACTCCCAATGCACGTTGAAGTAATACCTGGTTGGGTCGTCGATCGCTACGGTGACATCTGGGGAGGCTTTATTCTAAAAACACTGATGGATCTAAATAATGAAGCAATGGCTGTAGGTGAGCCAATGATTAACCACCTGAAAGAAGGCAACTACACCAGAAATATCTGGCAAGAGCACACCTGCCATCTGATCAATGATGAATTTATAAATTTATTAATTGAGGTCAAGAACACTATAACAGCAACCGAATATCTCGAAATGATGAAAGAACTTAATGAAGGCTTTAAAGAATACATCTGTCAAGCGTCGCCAATTTTCAAACCCTACCTAAAACACTTGTGCATGACGATTGACGCCTGGAATACATCTCTCTCTTAAAGTAAGCGTTCAAACGAGGACGTTCTTGAATAAATAGTGGCGATATATTACGCCAGTAGCACGTTACAGTGCAGTTATTCCAAGTTCTTCTGGCTGGCGTATTCGAATACTTGTGTGGACCCAACATCTTTCACAAGCGTTAACAGATGTGGCGAGATA
>JAADHW010000265.1:22940-29910 GCA_013151695.1 Gammaproteobacteria bacterium | reverse complement strand
AACGGCATACTGCTGTTTGCGATACCTGATTGCAGGTTCGATTTTTGTTCTTCCAGCTCGCTTTTTTGTGCCAGTAGGCGATCTCGTGCGGTTTCGCTGGCAGACATACGAGATTGCAGCCCTTCCTTTTGGATATTTAGGCTATGAAATTCATCACGCTGCAACCGGGCACGTTCGCGGACTTGTTGAACCGAAGAATCAAGCGTTTCTCGTTGTTCGCTGAGCGCAATTTTCTTTTCTGCTTGGCCTTCGCGCAGCTGTTCCGCCTGTGCCAGTCGCCGCCGCGCTTCTAACAAGCGCTCACTCTCTTGATTCACTTGCTCGGTTATGTCGATGCTTTCTTTTTCTAACTGCTGCCTTCGTGCACCCGCCTCTTGTACCTTAACCCGGGTCACACCATGGTCGGTGCGACGTTCACTCAAGCTTTGAATCAACGTGTTAACTGAGCGTTGCAGTTCCTCGCGCTGAGTTTCTAGGCGCTCCACTCGAGCCCGACCTTTCTGCACATGGTTGCGTAGCTCGCCGAGCGTCTGCTCCGCCTCTTCGACCCGCAAACCCAATGTTTCTATTTGCTGGCCACGTTCAATGATACCGGCTTGTTGGTCGTGGTCATACAGTACCCTCACCCAATCAATGCCAACCCAGAACCCCTCCCGCGTGATAATGCTTTGACCGCTGGTGAGTACTGATCGTTTGGACAAGGCCACCTGGGTAGATTCTGCTGCATAAACACCGTGCATAAGGGACCCGGCAGATACATCGTCGCTGCGTAGTAAAGAGTTGAGTAACGGCAACTCAAGGCGCGAATTGATCTCCTCACTGTTGTCAGAACCTGCGCCTGCACCTGTCCCACCTTCAACCAGAGCAATATCACCTTCTTTCAGCTCGGCTAGAGAGGTGGCGAACTCATCCAAATTAGGCACCTGTAACGCACTAAGGAAATGCCCCAATACGGGTTCTATGGCCAACTCCCAACCAGGCACGACGGCAAGTGATTCACCTAGGCGCGGGTTCTGCTGCAGATCGTTCTGCGCGATCCAAGACGCGGCCTCTTGCACATTTTCGCCTAAAGCTGCGTCTTGCACCGCTTGCAAGCTAGCAAACTCATGACGCAGACCCTGCACTTCACCGCGGGCATCTTCCAAGCCCCGCTCGCGCACGATGACGTCTTCGCGTGCCATGCTCAGTTCTTTTAAACATTCATCAATTTGCATCTCAAACATTCGAGACTGTCTTTCTAAGTCAGCAATTTGCTCGGCGAGTTGGTCAACCTCATCTGAACCTTGGTCAACCTGCTGTTCTTGGAGACGCAACAATTCTTCTTGGCGCCTTTTGAGGCGTTGTAGAAGTTGCTCAAGATGTTCAATGCGCGAAGCTTGAACTTCTGCTTGCCGATCATTCACTGCTGCTTCGGCGTGGAACGTATCCCACTGACCTTGCCATTCGCGAAGCTCAGACTCAACGGTTTGTAGCTCGCTCTGGGCTGAGGTGTCTTGCTGTTGCAGAACTTCAACCTTGGGAATTAGTTCATTGATCCGCTCTTTAAGGTCACCGATCTGAGTTTCATCCATATCTAACTGGCGATCAGACTCAATACTGCGCTGATGTACAGATTGTAGATCCAGTTCTAACTGCTTGACCCGCGCTTGATTGAATTGAATGGACTCTTCGCTACGCGCGATATCTGCACCGAGTTGATAGTACTTACCCTGAACCTCGTTGAAGTTGTCGGTGTTGTGTGCATGATTCTGGCGACTTTGTTCTATCTGGGCTTCGAGCTCGCGTTGTGCAGCTATTTGGCGCTCTTGCTCCAAGGTTAGATTCTTGATCTTCTCTTCGCATGCTTGCAGTTCACTATGCAAACTACTGTGCCGTAAGGCATACAGTTGGGCCGTGACCAAAGCCTCGTCTGTGCGCAAGGTCTTGTAACGCTCCGCCGCTTTGGCTTGTCGTTGTAACCGATCGATTTGCCGGCCAAGCTCTTCACGAATGTCGTCAATGCGCTCCAGGTTTTCTTTCGTGTGCTTGATTCGATTCTCTGTTTCGCGGCGGCGCTCTTTGTATTTTGAGATACCTGCAGCTTCTTCCAGATAACCGCGCAACTCCTCGGGCTTCGCGTCCACCAGTTGAGAAATCATGCCTTGTTCAATGATGGAATAGCTTCTCGGCCCAAAACCCGTACCCCGAAACACATCCTGAATGTCTCTACGTCGACACTTATTGCCGTTCAAAAAATATTGCGACTGGGCATCGCGAGTTACCTGACGCCGAATGGCGATATCGGTATAAGCGGCGTACTCACCTCCCACGCGACCATCAGAGTTGTCAAACAAAAGTTCTATGGTGGCAACACTGGTGGGTTTTCTTGAACTAGAACCGCTGAAAATGACATCGGTGATACTCTCACCGCGAAGTTGCTTGGCTGAACTTTCGCCCATTACCCAGCGTACGGCATCAATGATATTCGACTTGCCGCAGCCGTTAGGACCTACAACAGCGCATCGATTTCCAGGGAGGGTAACCGTTGTCGGATCGACAAAAGATTTGAATCCTGCAAGCTTGATTTGCTTCAGTCGCATGTGCGGATCAACTAAATTGCTACTCTGGTCGTCTGAAGCCTGAAAACACCTTTAAAACACTCTGTTAAGACGCTAGATATGTTCTTAGTGATCTTTCTCTGCAAAAAACCAGGATTAAACTCAGCCGAAAATTACCCCGTTTCGTGAAGCTGAGAAGTCTACTGGATAGTTTTGTTATTGGTAGCCTTTTTGTGAAAAAACTCAGGTTTTTTATTGGTTTAGTGCACATTTGCCGCGAGCCTGCCGGCTCGTGAAGCCCACTTAAACACACCGTTTTCTCGCTGATCTGCACTATTTGGAGCAAAGGCTTTTGCACACAATTGCTCAAGCCTACGATAAAACGCGCTCAGCAATTCTCTTGCTCTATCTTCATCCTGTTCCGCAATAGAATGATGCAAGGCTTTGTAATATCGAGCAATATCATGCAACTCTAAATCCCCTCTGCGGAGCAAGTGACTGATAACCCGTTGGCTGGTAGGCAACAAACTTTCAAATACTGCAGCAGAATATCTGTTTGCTGGTGCCAGCAAGGCGATGTAGAAAGCCTCCCGCGCATTCAGCACAGCCACAGAATCTTGCTCTCGGGCAGCAACATCCATATTGGTTATCGCGAGCTCGGTTCTGCTGAGTATAGTAGGTCTCGCTGCATGGTTTAGCACCGAGCGCATCCAACGAACCTCTAGTACGTACAATAACTCGACCAGCTCTAAGGCGTCAGAGACGTTTAAACGATTGACGATTGCGCCCTTCCTCGGCACTATTTCTATCAGATGGCGTTTTTCTAGAATTAACAATGACTCACGCACTGAACCTCGAGAGACACCTAAGTGTTTTGCAACTTTGAGTTCTTGTATGCGTTCTCCACCGGTCAACTCGCCGCAAATAATTTGCTGAGCTAAATGGGCGGCCAGTTGTTCCGTGATATTTAGAGCCGGTTTGAACACAGCACAGACCTGTTTTCTAAGAGTCTCTAGTGTGACCTTAGGTAACACTATTAGTTCAAATCAACCCACCGGGCGAGCAAGTACAACCTGCAACGATTGATCTTCGCCTGGCACCAAGGCTGGCGATTGCCATTGCCAATCGCCAGTTTGCGGCATAACACTACCCTTGAGACTTAAACGGACGATCACCTCGAAAGATTCTGCGGCACTCAATTTACGCGCATCACTCATGCTGACCAAGTCATCTAATTTTACACTGAGAGGTAACAATACTGCTGGTCGTCGAATTGCAGCGTAAGGCATACCGCCCCCAATGGGGCGCGCCACTACAAATATCGTAGCACCATGAGGAACATCGCCTTGGGCACTAATTTCTATCGATATGGCAGGTGGTGCATCAACAAAGTCCTGACGAATTTGTGAGATCGCGGTGCTAAAGGAGGCTATTTGGGCAGGATTTTTACTGCCCGACAGAGCGCGATTGAGATAGGTAATGGCCACGCCTTTGTTGCCGCTACGAAATGCATCTAAAGCCAGTATCTCTAACACTACAGGCAGCCCAGGGTTAGTTTTAAGCAGCTTTGCAGCAAGCCCACGGCTCACCTCATCTAACACACCACGTGCAGCCAAATAGCGTGCTTGCAACCAGTACACCTGAACGCTGGCATCACCTTCGACCAGTTGATCTGCGCTAGCAAAGGCTTGCGCGGCTTGCGAATAACGGCCAAGCTTTAGATGAGTGTGCCCCAGTAAGTAAAAACTTTTACTGTCGTTTGCTGCTCGACCTACTCGATCTTGTAACTTTTGCGACCATACCTCAATTTCGTCTTGGTGTGTTTCAAACGGCAGTGAAAGGACAATTTCAGCGCCTTTGATCTGTTGCAAAAACGGGTCTGCCACCTGCCAGTACAAAGCCATGGCCATAGCTGGCACCAACAATGCGCCCACACTCAGCCAGCGCACCGACGCCGTCGATTGTGTACTTTGTTGCGCCTGTGATTTTGTTGTTAAGGCGCTATCAGCATCATGCTCGGCCAGCAGCACCGCACCCAGTTCTTGTCTTAAATCTTGATGGAGATTTGCATCATACGCGGACCCTTCACCGTCTAGCTCTTCCAATCGCTGGCGATACAACGCCTTCATGGTGGCGGCATGCTCGGTGGCCGAATCAACACGACCCCGCCGAAATACAGGCAAGGCCACAAAAATAGCGGCAATTAAGCATAAGCCAATAAACCCTATGTACATCATCAGTCGTCTTCCAAAAAGGCTTTGAGGCGACTTTGATCCTGGGCATTCAGCTCTATTGTGGCGTGGCGTCGAGCACGCCGTTGGAGAGAGAACAAAACCGCGAGCACTAATAATCCCAAACAGAGAGGGACCATCCAAATCAGCCAAGTACGTTGGGTAAAGGGTGGATCGTACAAAACAAAATCGCCATAACGAGCTTGTAGGTAATCTCGCACCTGTTGGTCAGTATATTGTTCAAGCACCACCAGCCGATGTACAGCCTTGCGTAAATCCTGGGCTATCGGCGCATCACTACCAGCAATATTAGTATTAAGGCACTTCGGACAACGAAATTCTTCAATCAGAGCCCGATAACGTTGCTGTTGCTGTGCCGTGTCAAAATGATAAACGTCCACAGGACTGGCTGCTTCAGCAACACTACACATCAACAACGCCAACCCGGTAAAAATTAGTCGCAGTGTCATAGTTCACTACTCGAGCGCGTGGTCACACCCATGTCACGCAAACGTGGAAGCAATTCACCCCGCCAAATTCTCTTATTAATATCACCTACTCGTTTGTAAACAATTCGACCTTGAGCATCTAGCAAAAAAGTTTCTGGCGCGCCGTAAACGCCTAAATCGACGCCAATGATCCCCTCTTCATCTGACATCACCAGATCGTAGGGGTCGCCATAATCGGCAAGCCAGGCCAACGCCTTTTGGCGCTCGTCTTTGTAGTTCAAACCAACTAACACGATGTCACTGATAGCGGCAATTTCCATCAGCACATCATGCTCAGCTTTACATGTCGGACACCAGGTTGCCCACACATTGACTAAAGTTGGACGCCCCACCAAATCGCTGCGCGTGACCGTCCGGTTGGGTTCATACAGTAGCGGCGCGCTGAATTCTGGGAAGGCTTGATCAAGTAACGCGGAAGGAAGCTGATGCCGGTCACCCAGGCTAAAGCCCACATAACTCACCACCACAATAGCGATGAATATTGCTAACGGAACAAAAGATTTAAGTCGTTTCATCTACTTATAGGAGGTCCAAAATACCTAGCTTGATTAATTAGTGTCTGTCCAAAATACGCAGTATTTTGGACAGACACTAATTAGTTTGTGCACTCGCTACCGAACCATCTGTTCGGTTTCGTTGAGCCTTACGGGCTTCTCGCACTCGTAAGCTTCGATAGCGCCGATCAAATATTGCCACTACACCACCCAAGGAGATCAACAACGCACCGAGCCAACTCCATCTTACCAAGGGTTTGTAATGTAGACGTACCGCCCACGCGCCATCGTCTAAGGGCTCACCCAAAGAAATGTAGGTGTCCGAAAAAAAGCCCGGGTTGATGGCAGCTTCGGTCATGACAACATCGCGAGCCCAATACCGGCGCTTCTCCGGAAGTAGGGTATAGCTGTCTCCGTTCTCGCTAACAACAAACGTACCCTGCTGGGCAGTGTAATTAACCCCCTCTACCTGACTCACACCTAAAAATTGGACTTCGGCTTCGCCCAGCATCGTGGTTTGTTGAACCGACATCCGCAAGTCACGTTCAATAGAGGCAGTGGAGGTGACAGCAACGCCGACAACCGACATGGCAAACCCTACGTGCGCAAGGGTCATACCAACATAGGCAAGGGGAAAGTGACTGGATGATCGAATTTTCTTGATCACATCCATCGAGTGGGTGATCACAACCCATAGTGCAAATACTAAGGCTGCCGCAACCGTGGCCATTTTGAAATCAAAGCTGAACCACACCAACAACCCCAATATCAAGGCCAGCGGTACTGCAACCTGCAGTGAACCTAACAAGGCTTTCAATGGCGTTCGTTTCCAATTCAGCACCGGCACCAAGCCAACGGCTACTGCCAGCAGCAACATTAACGGCACAAAAAACCGGTCAAAAAACGGTGGCCCAATGGAGATCTTAGCACCGGTAAATGCCTCGTAACCAATGGGGGCTAGGGTTCCCCAAAGCACCACAGTGAGCGCCAGCACCAAGATGCCGTTATTCACCAACATGAAAAATTCACGACTCAACCACTTAAAACCAATCAGAGTGGTTTGGCTACGCTGGCTTCGCAGCCCGAATAACGTCAACGAGCCACCAACAACCAAGGCTAGAAAAACGAGAATATAGGCACCACGTGTCGGGTCGACGGCAAAGGCATGAACTGAGGTCAGCACGCCAGAACGCACAATA
>JAADHW010000265.1:0-22910 GCA_013151695.1 Gammaproteobacteria bacterium | reverse complement strand
CAGTTATGGCCAACAACACAGTCCAGTTTCTAAAAGCACCACGCTTTTCTGTGACCGCCAGAGAATGTATCAACGCAGTACCAGCAAGCCAAGGCATGAAACTGGCATTCTCTACCGGATCCCAAAACCACCAACCTCCCCAGCCTAATTCGTAGTAGGCCCACCAACTACCCAAGGCGATGCCGAGGGTTAAAAAAGACCAAGCAACGTTAGCCCATGGGCGCGTCCACCTAGCCCACGCCGAATCCACCCGATCATGCAGCAGTGCACTTACCGCAAAAGCAAACGGCACCGCCAGGCCAACATAGCCTACGTAGAGCAAAGGTGGATGCACTATCAGCCCGAAATCTTGCAACAGTGGATTAAGGTCCCCGCCCTCTGCTGGAGTCATCGGGATAAGCAGTTCGAAGGGGTTACTGGCAAAGACCACATAGAGGATGAAGCCAAGGTTCAGCAGGCTCAACACACCCAGTACCGAGGTTGAGAGTTGCAGTGGATAGTTGTGGCGGCGTACAACTACTGCACACATCCACAACGTCATGATCCACACCCAGAGCAAGAACGAACCCTCGTGCCCGCCCCAGGTTGCACTTACTTTGTAATACCAAGGCAACAAGCTATTGGAGTTGTTCGTGACATAGGCGACCGAAAAATCGTCGCTAACAAACGACCAAACCAAAAAAGCAAAGGCGAAGCCAATGAATACAAACTGGCCGACTACAGTGGAAACGGTGAGCTGATGCCAGGCAATGGAGGCTTGACGGTGAAACAACACAGCACTCACAACTGCGACCAACGACAGACAAAGTGCCAATGTCAGGCTGAGTTGACCTAACTGCGGTAACACTTACGCAGGACCCTGTGTTTCTGGTGTTTGTGATATGTCCATAAGTTCAGGTGGCATGTAGTTTTCATCGTGCTTTGCCAACACCTCATGAGCCTGGAATCGGCCTTGTGAATCTAGTTGTCCTTGTACCAAGATACCTTGCCCTTCGCGGAATAAATCCGGCAGTATGCCGGTATAAAAGACCGAAAATTCTGCACCCTGATGGTCGGTCAAAACAAACTGAATATCGAGACCGTTGCCTCGACGAACAGATTTTTCCAACACCATACCACCTGCTCGAATGGTTTTATCCACGGGGGCAACACCAGATACCACGTCCTGTGGAGGATAAAACATATTAATGTTTTGTTCTAAAGCGACCATCAAAGTAGCCGTCGTCCCGCTTACCGCGACCAAAACGAACAAAATGAGATAGAGACGACTCTTACGTTTAGGGTTCACGTTTGCACCTAGTTTGATGAAAAGCAACAAGTCTTAGTTGTTGCATCTGCTTCTTTGCTGCGATGCGCACTGACAGGACCGAGCCAATTAACACCGCGCAAGTAGTACCGTACGCCAACCAGACGTATAAACCATGACCACCCATGGCAACAAACTCAATCATACTTTCGAATTGCACTCGTTACCTCTGCTCGATATCAAATATCACGAATCATGCCACTAGCCCTCGGACCCATTGAGTACGTTGCTCTCTTAACAGAATCTCGATGCGCATGCGGGCTAGGATAATATACCCAGCGAAGCAATACATACCGAGGACCATGACCAATAAAGGCGCCCACATTTCCACCGGCATGGTCGGTTTTTCGGTCAGTGAGAACGATCCAGGCTGATGCAATGTATGCCACCAATCTACCGAATATTTAATGATAGGAATATTGATGGTGCCTACAATGGCCACCAACGCACTGGCCCGACCACGCAGGGTGATGTCTGGTATCGCCTCCCGTAATGCGTAGATCCCTATATAAAGGAACAACAACACCAAGGTTGACACGGTTCTGCCGTCCCATTCCCACCAGGTCCCCCAAGTGGGACGACCCCACACACCACCGCTGAAAAGTGCCAATGCCGTTAACATCATACCCACAGGTAAACAGGCGGCGATGGCCACGTCTGCTAGTTTCATGCGCCAAACAAACAAGACAATTCCGGCAACACCCATGGAGATATAGACCGACTGGGCTACCATCGCGGTGGGCACATGCACGTATATGATTCTGAAACTATTACCCTGTTGATAGTCTGCTGGGGCAAAGGCCAACCCCCAAACCATACCAACCACTAAAAGTACCAGGGCCGCCACGGCAAAACCGATCATCCAACCTGTAGAGATTTGATAGAACCACTTGGGCGAACCCAATTTATGCCAAAATTCTCTCAGAAACATGTCGAAGGATACCCTCCTATGACCGCGGCAATCATTGTAACTGCACACTTATTTTAAGACCGACCGTTGTCGCAAAAGGTCCAATTGTAAACGCAACCATGCTAATAAATGCCAACCAGTACAACTGTGCGGTGTTATCAATTCCAGCTACCGCATCATTGATTACATTGGCACCAAATATAAGCACAGGCAGAAACAGCGGCAACACCAACAACGCCAGCAGCACACCACCACGGCTAAAACCCACAGTAAGTGCAGCGCCTGTGGCGCCGATGAAACTCAAAGCAGGGGTACCAAGCAAAAGGGCCAGCATCACCACCGGCAAGGCATGTGCCTCGATACCCAGCGCAAGACCCAATAGCGGTGCTAAAAGTGTGATTAATAATCCAGTATGCAGCCAATGAACAAAAATTCGCATGAGAATGACCATGAAAGGAATTTCACTGGCACACAATATCTGCTCTAAAACACCATTGTCGTAGTCTCTTCTAAACAGGCCATCCAAGGCCAGTAAATTTGTCAGCAGAACGATAAACCACAACACAGCACCCGCATAAATACCATTGCTCTGCACTGTACTTGGCACGCCTACTGAAAAAAGCATAACCCCTAAAAACAAGAATGCCAACGGATTTAGTACCTGCGCTTTATTGCGTGACAAAAGCCGTAGCTCGCTAAAAAAAAGACGAAGGATCATCTAGCGAACCTCTGATTCTCCACCGCTTCAACGACAAGAGTTAGTTTGTTAACCACCGGTAAGGTAACGTGAGTTGAGTACAGTACCGCGCCACCACCAGCACAGTGCTGATTCAATATTCGTACCAACAACTCTTGTCCAGACTGGTCTAGGGCTGTCACAGGCTCGTCAAGAATCCAAACACCTGCCACGCTCAACAACCAGCGCGCCATAGCCACGCGACGCTGTTGGCCTTGAGATAGCTGAGCGCAAGGTGATAGGCTATTCCGGCTCATCTCCACCCTATCTAAGGCACTAAATATTTGCTCTTCGCTGCGTACTTGACCGCGCAGATGACCATGCCAAGTTAGATTTTCCACGGCGTTGAGCAACTCGTCCAGCGCTAGGCGATGCCCTTGATAGAGAAAATTGTCGCAGCGAAAGTGGCCATTGTACTGGGTATGAATTTTTGCCAGGGTACGCAACAGGGTGGTTTTTCCCGCGCCATTGTCCCCTAGGACTTCCACACATTGCCCTGCTTTCAGTTCGAAGTTGATGGACTTAAACACATCCATACCACCACGCTGACTAATGAGATTGCTAGCGGAAAGCAAATTGGATCCTGTGACAAGCAGATTGTGGCGGCAGTATATATAAAAACACACCGGCAGACTCTGCTAGCCCACCTTTTGCTAAGCTATTTATTCGTCCCTGAAAAAGTCCTTCCCTGGACTTTTTCAGGAGCACGCCTCGATTCGCGGCACCAAAAACGTGGTTTTTGTTTGTTCATTCTCGGCTCACGCCGAACTTTGCCCGCGGAGGGCCATCCATGACCCTTAAGTCGACCTTCGTACTTTGCCAGGTAGTGGCGCCTTAGGCGTCATTACCTGGCAAAACCAATGCTGAAAATTCGATCAAAAATATATGTATCTCAATAAGTTATACTCTATTCAGGGACGACTAATTAGCAACCACTTCATAACAAGGTAAATACTCACCACTCAGTTTCATCCGACCTTGGGCGGCAAAACCACGTAATAAATGATCCAAGGCAGCTGTCAATTGCGAATCTGCGGTCAGCTGAAACGGACCATATTTTTGAATCGCACGTATTCCTTGTTCTTTGACGTTACCCGTCACAATGGCGGAAAAGGCTCGACGCACCTGCACTGCAAGATCTGCCGGGGCTAAATCTCGGCTCAGTGTTAGCGCCGCTACACTGGCGTGATCTACCTCAAAAGGCAGTTGGTTTTCCATTCGAATTTGAAGTAGCCAGTTAAAGTAGTATGCATCACCACTTTGGTTACGATTTCTGCGTACGCGTTTGAGGGCACGTGACATATATCGACCCACTGCTTGCGCGTCATCAACGATGACTTGATAACAACCATCAATCGCGGTACCAAACAACATGCGTAAGAATCTATCCATTTCTTTGAAATAATCTGCCGCACCGGCTGGTCCGGTAAAGACAACCGGCAGCTCGATGCCTTGATTGGCCGCCTCCATGACAATTCCCATCAAATATAGTATCTCTTCGGCGGTACCCACGCCGCCTGGAAACACCACAATGCCATGGCCGAGACGCACAAAAGCTTCCAGACGTTTTTCAATATCTGGTAACACCACCAGATGGTTAACCATTGGGTTGGGTGGTTCTGCAGCAATAATGCCCGGTTCGGATAAGCCCACAAATCGAGACACCGGTATGCGTTGTTTCGCATGTCCGACCGCCGCACCTTTCATTGGACCTTTCATCGCACCTGGACCGCAGCCGGTACAGATATCGAGTCGACGCAGACCCAGGTGATAGCCTACTTCCTTAGTATAATCGTACTCATTACGGCTAATAGAATGTCCACCCCAACAAACAATAAGATTAGGGGGCAGACCAGGTTCCATCACGCGAGCATGTTTCAGAATCTGGAAAACTGCATCTGTGATACCCGCTGTAGATTTTAGATCATACCGAGACCGATCGCTGATCTCCGTGCCGATATAGATCACGTCGCGCAAAACTGCGAACAGATGTTGCCGGATACCCTCAACCATTCGGTTTTCTACCAGAGCGGTACGCGGTCCATTTTTAATTTTTAGCTGTAAACCCCGGGTCTTTTTTACCACATCAATGGAAAAGTCGGTAAACGCATCGAAGATTTCCGTAGCATCATCCGTTTCATTACCTGTGTTGAGTACCGCTAAGGCACAGCGCCGGTAAAGGTCTTGCATTTCTGCATGGGTTGCACCGCGAGTAAGGGCTTCGATCTCGCGTTGCGATAGCAGCTCAAGACTTCCTCTTGGGTTGACGTCGATGTCGACCTTTTCAATAGCCAGTTTGTTCATCAGAGATGGTTACTGAAGTTGATAGCGAACGCCCACATAGAGTTGCCGCGGCATTGCAGGGAAGTAGCGATAGCTGCCAAAGGCAAAATCTGCACGATCAGCATAGCGCTCGTCCAACAAATTAATGATCCGTGCGTATACATTAAGGTTCCTACTGGCTTGCCAGTCTCCACGCCAATTCAACACTTGGTGACCATCGTACTTAGCCGTATTCGCGGCATTGACGTAGTGCTCACCCACAATATTTAATTCTAGTTCATGTCGCAGACTTTCCGAGATATCCATTTGCCAACGCGCATTAGTGAGCCATCGGGGCGCCGTATCGATTTGATTACCGTCCTCGATGATTTCTCGACCGGTAGCCATTCTATTAAAGTCATACTCGTGCCGCGCCCAAGTAGTCGCCAAGCTTAAAGTATGTGCTCCGCGACTCCAGTGCGCTTCTAGCTCGACACCAACAGATACTGTTTTACCATCGCTGACATTGAAGGCTTCTGAATCGCGTAATATTAGGTTACGAGCCTTCTCGGAGAATAATGAAACGTTCCCATAGGAATTTTTCAAACCAATTTCTACGCTCACCAACTCTTGACTATCTAAATCTGCAAGTACCTGACCACCACGCAACCGATACAGTTCAGTAGCTTGCGGTGGCCTGAACCCAGTGCTTACGGTGCCGTACAACAAGTAGTCACCAAAATCTTTCTCAACCCCTACCCGTACCGCTACATTGGTAAACTCATCATCACCGCTGGCAGGCCGAGTGTACAAACAACCACCAAAGCCGCACGGAGTTCCATCGTCACGAGTATTACCCACTAAAGAATTGTTCACATAGTCATAGGCCAAGTGCTCTATACGAAGGCTGTGTATCAGACGAACATCATCGCGCAGATCTATTGACAGGTTATAAAACACAGCCGCCATGAGACTGTCGACATCATAGTCGTAGTGCAGTCCTGCTGGGCGTGTGGCTACCAAAAATGCGCTACCAATGGTTGGCCCAGATTGGAATTCGCTCAATTCCCCTTGCATATACTCTAGATGCGCACCTAAATCGACCTGGGCATTACCGCGCTCGAAAGTGTAGTTAACAATCACACCACCACTACTTTGCTCATTTTTTTCAAGTGGTTGGCCGGGAAGAAAATGCTGCAAGAAAGCCATTTTAGAACGACGCAAGTAAGGCTTAATGGTCCATTCATCTTTGGTTATTTCAGAACTGAGCCGCAGTGACCACGCGTCTCGGTAGGCTTCAGGATTAGGATTGGAAGTGCGCAAAGTACTGTCATCGTAAGCCTCAAAACCACGCACAAATCCGCCAGTTTCCTGATTGAGCAAAGAGGCAGACAAGGTGTTAGAAATTTGCCACTCTCGCCATTGAGTTTGGTGGTTAAGTAGAAATTTTTGCTGATCGTATCCGGTGTCATCTCGGTATCCAGCACTGCTGACACTGATCAAGCTCGCGCCTAACTGATGGTTAGCTATTTCGATACCACCGGATACTTGCATGCGAGCAAAATCATAAGGTCCACCTTCCACACTAATGGCGAAGCCTCTAGGCTTAGGCGTAATGACATTGATCGCGCCATGAAGAGCATTACCACCAAGTACAGCACTGGCCGGGCCGCGCCACACTTCAATCGCCTGGGCTTGTTCGGTATTGACCTCAAACAAATTGTTCACATTGCAAAACCCGGCTGGTCGAATTGGAATGCCATTTTCTAGATAACTGAACTCCCCACAAGCACCCGCACCGGTATAGACGGGCGAACGAATAGCCGCAAGATGCTCTTGACCAGAACCACGGCTGATCCACACGCCAGGTACTCGCGCTAAGATTTCGTTGACATGAGTTGCCCCAATCGCGGCAATTTCTTCACCACTCAATACCGACGCACTGCCCATATTACCCAGTCTGTCATGAATACTACTGGCGGCTGTCACCACAACCTCTTCGATAATTTCATCATCACCGAGGGCTTGTGTGCTCGCTCCCATAAAAGATATACCGAGCAAGGTATGAAGAATTAATTTCCGCACGTAAACTACAACCCATTGGTAAACGAAGGCGCAGGACCATACCCAAGCCTGGGCTTGGATGCAATTGGATTAGCGGCTGTTGGCGTAGGCTTGCATTTTTCGAGACCCACCTAACCCTGCAAACTCTAAAAAGCGCTTGGCAATATCTTGATCTATCTTCAGTCGAATTTTCAAGTAGGGTCCCTGAGCGGTGTAGTCAGCTGCGACAAAATCTTCATCTTCGAAGCCGACAAAATTGTATCCTACGCTCACCCACGTGTTCTCAAGCGCGTTATAACCTAAGGCAATACCCGCTGAATAATCTATGACGTTGGAATTCAGTGAGTGCAAGGCTGACGCATGCACACTGGTGTCCCATTTCGCAGACCAGTTGTATCGATATTCCATACCATATAACGCCGTGGTACCGCTGAATTCTTGATCATCAATATTGTCCACGATGTACTTGAAACCCAATTGCAACGCAACTTGATGCGCCAAATTAGGCTTATAGTTGAGATTAAAGTTATTCACCCACTTACGCGTGCGAGTATTGAAACTGGCGTCACTGCGTTTTTCAAAAACCAGATCCGTTCGATTCAGAAAGGTCCAAGCACTGGCCGCTGGCCGCCAAGCGAGACCAAAGCGAAAATCTGCAGCATTATTGGTAAAGCCGTTTAAGCTTTCCTGGTTAAGGATAGAGAAGCTAGATGACACCACTCGCCCCTCCGACAACTGCCGATTTGCACCCGCCAGGAAATTCCATTTGTCTGCTTGATCTCCCGCATGAAACTCTACCCGCGAACTGACGTTCCAAGTCTCTTTCTGATAAGCCACACCCGTGTAGAAGGCGGTGAAATCTTCATTGAAACCACCCGAGGCTGGAGGGACTGCCAAATTGAATGCAAAGTTATTGCCGTCGTTGAGAACCCCACGGCTACTCAGCGTCTGCACGCGGTCGAAACCAACATCGAACATCCAGTGTTCATTTAGGCGCCATTGTTGTAACACACCAGTGGTAGCAAATAGTCTATCGCCATTTTCACCTTGTTGCCTAGACACAATGCTGTTGATGTCAGCACCTTTCCAGGGCCGCGCGCGGACTCCAATACGTGTGTCTTGCGTGTCTCGCACATCTCCCCAGGATAATTCTTGCTCTGCAATTAAGCGCACATCGTTGACCACTTCATACTCGACGCCAAGAATGGCGCGCGATGGGTAGTCTGTGCTGTCGCCACCGGAAGCATCAAGCTCTAACTGCGAACGCAACACCAACTTGTTGTTCATGAAGCCTCTTGCTGCGCCGAGAATGAGTTGGGCAGCCTCTCGTTGTTGCAGAGTTTGCGTCTCTTCACGCACAGCACGCAAACCTGCTAGCCATTGCACCCCACCTAGGTTGTACTCAACTTGTGCGTTGATCACATCTTGAGACGAACCCCTATCGAGAAGAGTCTGGCGGAAAGCCTGAGTGCTAAACAAGACAGCTTCTGAATACCGATACTCTCCTTCCAAGCCTATTTTTCGCAGACCCGCTTGCAATAACGATTGATGACCAAGGCCAAAATTTTCCTCTTGCTCACGCAGGTACACACGACCCGCCATCTGTTCGGCACGGTGTTCAAGTTCGATGAGATAACCTCTGCCTTGGCCGTTTATGTCGGTATCAGTTTGGGCAATTTCTACACTCAATTTTTGTATATCACTAAATTGCCAAGTTAAGTCTGCGCCGATCAGCTCACCACCCTGTCCTACAGTTTCATCGCGAATGTAAGTCAACGCTACTTCACTGTCTGCATCATCCAGACGATAGGACAAACGCGTACCTGCAACAATTTCTTCTCCTGCACCCTCACCCGCAACCTCATACTCCACCTCGATGAATATGGGATTAAAGGCGTTATCTTGGCTGAACACAGGTTGTTTAAAAATGACCGTGCCAAGGTCGTAGTCGATGGTGTACTCGCTGAATCGAGTAAGCTGGGTTTCATTCAAAACGACTTCTGTAGCAAAGCGGTCTCGTGTCACCAAGCGTAAGGATTCGCTGTTCCTAACAATTGGGTTGCGAGAAAGACGGTAGACGCCAGAGGTCCCGTCACCCTGAATTTCATCGCGCACAAATCCCTGATCGGTTTCGCTGGCAAAAGCTTTTACCTCAACACGCTCACCGTAGTAACCAAAATTTAGCCCGTTCATTCGACGCTCGTAGCGAGCAAGCTCAGAGCGTTGAAACTCTGTATCGAAATTCCCAAAGAGCGCAGAGAAACGAGACTTTTCTACCTTAAGATAGAGTTTGCGCTGACTTTCCGCATCATACAGTTGGTTGGTGCCATCACCGTACAAGGTATAAAATTGGTTCGGATCAATTTGATCTCGTAAGCGACGCTCAAACTTCTTATCGGTGTCATACGCAGCCGTGAGCAGCCAATCACCCTTCACCATACCCTTGGCATAGAAGGCAACACGACCATCAGTCAACGTTTCGTCTTCTAAGCCCTGTAGACGCAACACTTCACCATCACCGGACAAGTTGTTTTTCGCGTAAGAACCTTCAATCAAACCCACCAATATCCAGTCGCGCTGACCAGGAACGATACGCGCACGAAGGGTCTCGCTGCGCACCTGACTAAATTGAAAGCGCATTTCGATCTCACCAGTAGTGGTAGTGGGTTCAAGTTGGATATAAGCCACGCCATCCCGTAATACCCGATACTGCTGGTTATCAAAATCGTTACTCAAATTCTCTAGGGCTTTAGTTTTATTAAGAGGTCGGTAGGGTGGTGCCACACTAAACTCACCTGTTGACCCGGCACGCACAGGAAACCCAGCTCGATCGAAGAGCTGTACAGCCATCACTGGCGGGTGCACGCCATCAGCAACCAAATAGGATTTTTGCGGCAGAAAAACCGCCTTAGCTGCCCCGCTGGAGTAGTGAATGTCGCGCCGATACTTCATTCGAGTATTGCCGTTTGCATCCAACATGTGTGCTTCGACAACACTATCTCGTTCTGAAATTGCTACTGCGTCCCAGCGACTGACAGTAAGGCCCAAATCATGATTGCGCGTGCTGCCTTCAAAACTCAACGGACTGACCAGCTTTCCGTCTACCAACAGCTGCGGTTTCAATTGACTGGAATGCACCACAGCAACCGCAATTGCGGGCATTACCGGGTTGTAGTCTTTAGGAGGCCAAGCAAACCCCATGGTTGATTGATTGGCGGTCAACCAAGCACCATCGAACTTTGGTGCCTTACCTTTATCTTGCAAAGGAAGCTGATAAGGCTGATTGGACGTCGACTGCGTCGCCACACGCAACGGTACCCTTCCCACTTCACTCCTACTTCGGTTGGAGCCTAAAGAAGGTTCGTGCACTTCACCCTTAACTGCCATTTCCCGGACATTTACCGACTGAGTTTGACCAACGTTTCCATCCGAGATATTGCGACCCAGCCGTTCTGGTGCGATATGCCTGGCATTGTTCGCCTGCGCCTGACGCAAAGCTTGCTCGTTTGATGAGCTTTGACGAGCCCTTAGGTTATTGCGCTTCGACCGCGAGTACTTATCCAATGATTCCGCAACCATGACCAGCGAAGAGGGCCAGCCCAAGCTTAACTGGTTGACGGACACTGCTGACTTATTTGTCCCCGCATCACTATCAAACTGCGTGACCGCCTTGGTTTCGATCATTCCCTTGGGGTTCTTAACAAAGGTTTGAAATTCTAAGACATAGTCAAATGTGTCGCCTGTATTTGGTAGGCGAAAAGTAGGCGCGCCAAGTTCAATGCCTGTGGGGTCAGGTTTTGACTCTCCGTTAAGACGCGTCGAACCTTGCAGGTAGGCCAGCTGATCATCCAGCATCAGGGTCGCGCGCAGTTTATGTAAAGCCAGGCCTTCACCGCGAATTCGGTAGCGGTAGGTAATTAATCCCTCGTTTGCTTCCGCATCTAGGCGCGTCACAACCTCACCTAGTTCATCTGGCTTCTTATTGACATAAAAGTTCGTACGCCACAATGTCCCCGCTTGTAGGTCTACAAACTGAGATATCGAGCTGCCCGCAAACTGGCTGTTTTGTTCACAGCTAATGGGTTCATGACTGGAAGGCAAAGTGGCTGTATCGAGTTGAACCACATGAGTTCCAGGCTCTATACCTTCGAAGTGAAATTTGCCGTCTTGGTCAGTTACTACAAAGGTGCCATCTTCCAACCAGACTCTCACATTGGCCATGCCGACGGTGTCAGCCTGACAAGTACCCTCTATAACTTGTCCCACCAATGTCGAAGTACTGCGCATCAGGTCTTCACGAACAACCACATCAGCAAACGCGGTATTGACCGAGCCGATACCTGTCCCGACCACCGTAGCTCGATTGCGTGCGCTGCCAAGTTGAGCACCCGCTGTGACCTCAACTACGTAGCGCACATCGATCGTACTATTAGGATCAATATCCCCCACCGATATCTGTAACTGACGCCCATTGGCGGATATCCCTGGCTCGCCTAAGTTTTGCTGGTCCACTCGAAGAGAACCCGAGGCATAGCGAAAACCAATAGGCAGTGTATCTACCACCTGGGCGTTCGATACCACGTTGAGATTGTCACCATTTTGGATGGAAATTGAATACTGTAAAAAATCGCCTATTGCTACAGCTTCTTTACTGGCTTGTTTACTAACAAACAACTCAATGCTAACGGGATCTAACGGAATATCAAATGTGCTCGGCACCCCGGCAACCACAACAAATTCATCTCCCCTTGAACCCTGGGACAAGGTAAAGGGCCCGGCGCCAAGTGCTTGTAGATCTGTATCCGAAACCGTGGACGGAAACAGGTAAGACGGTAGTGGCGACACCTCAAAACGATATGTTCCAGGGGTAATGACCGGAAAATAGAAACTTCCTGTTGGATAGTCTATCGCTTGGCCGTTGCCGTCCAGCACACTACCGCCAGAAACCACTGTAGCTGGAAAAGCTGTCACCCCATCTGCAGCGAACAGGTTACCCACTGCAGGTAGACCTGTGCTGACATCAATCACCGTTATACTGGCACCATCGAGCAATTCACCGTCAACACTAGAGATCACTGTAAAACCAGGGTCTAACAAAGCGCTTAGCGAGCTCTCATCTTGAGCATCATTAGCGTCGACATAACGAATCACCAACGCAGCTCCAGCACTCGCTTCGATTGTACAATTGTTTGGAGTTGCGGTGGCGTTGCCTAGTTGACCACCTAACTGCACATAACCAGTAAAAACACCAGTTGAGTCGTTTGTTTCTCTCAACCTGATTCGCTCATTGTCCCCTACCGCGGTAACTGACAAATCAACTTCGATCATATCTGGCGAAAATGGGTCAAGGTCTTGATCTTGATCCGTGACAGATATAAACACCACGTCACCGCGACTAAAGCGCGATGCATTTGTAAGGTTGTAGCGGCCAGGCACACTCAACGTACCTTGAGACAAACTGATTGGCGCAACACTATCGGTAAAACCCGCGCCGTCAAAACACGCAGATACTTGCACATCGATTGCATTGCCAGAGCTTCCACCCTGTAAGGCAAATATTTCTAGGGTAGACGAAGTTGGTACGATGGGTTGTAGATCGAGCGGAATATCTATCCGCACGGCTGGACCTACCGCTACGGCGAATATTTGCCCACGTGCCGCTGAACCCAGTGCGTAGGGTGCGCCAGGCAAGGTTTGTAATGTCGCATCCGTCGATAGAGTAGGAAACCTAAATCGATTCGGGGCGATCACCTGTAACAAATAGTCACCCGCATTCACAAAAGGAAAGCGGTAACTACCTGGCATAAAACCTAACGTAGCATCACCACTGGTTACAGTGGCTGGGTAAGTGCTGACCCCGTCGTCAGCAAAAACGACGGCTGGCTGGTTATCTGTGGCCTGAATAATGCTTACTACAGCACCGTTTATGGGGGTGCCTGTAGCGCTATCGAACACAAGACCAAAAGGATCTACGAGCAGGCTCGCCGTTGCTGAATCCGTCGCATCGTTAGCATCAGTGTAGGTGGCGACCAAGCCATCGTTTGTGCTCGCTTGTAACCGACAGTCGTTGCTTACACTACTACCCGCACTTGTTTGTATATAGCCTACAAACAAACCCGTATTCTCGCCGGTTTCGGCTAGCGATACCGTTTCCACATCCGTGCTGGTCGTTAGGGTGATGAGTACTCTATCTACTGTATTAGGATCGAGGTCGCCGTCCGGATCTAACACCTGTACAAACAGTGTATCGCCAGATTTGAGGATATTGGTTGCCCCCAGGCTAATGGTTCCTGGCACAGTAATGTTGCCCCCAAAAACAGATTGTGGCGTTGGCAGATCTAATAACCCCGCCCCCGCATCACACTGAGCGGTGGCCACATCGAAGATCTGTGTACCCGCTCCACCAGAAGTGTATTGGTAGAAAGTAATGCCAGAGTTATTTCCCGCGCCACCGCCTGGCGGGACTGCTGAAATCTGAAACGATTCAGTAAACTGTAAGCCACCGCCATCGGTAGCTGTGATCTGGACGATCACCACTTCGCCCAAACCAAGTTGTTCGGCATCCAACAATTTTAGTTCACCGCCAACAATCTCAAATCGCGGATCATCAACGCTGTAGGTATGGCTGTCGCCTACGTCCGGATCGACAACAGTGAGCGCGCCAACAATGCCGCCGATCTGATTTGCAACCACGGTGAGAGCAGATAGGCTCAGTGCGGTTGGTGCTTCGTTAACGTCGTTTACCCGTACAGTTACCACTTGTACGAATTGTGCACCCGCGGGATCGGTGCCCGTGATCGACACGATTACAGTGGGTTCTGTTTCAAAATCGAGCACACTAGTACTGACCAATTGCAGAGTATTCCCCACCACCTCAAACCGAGCGTCTGACACGGAAAAAGTGTGTACATCGCCAGGGTCTGGGTCCAGCACTAGGACCGTACCGACCACCCCGCCACTTACGTTTTCATCCACGTCATCGGGACTTAGAGAAATTCCATACGGCGAGCTGTTGCCAGAATTGGCATCGGTGATTACAGTATCGCTATCAGTACCCGTGTACGCAACACCACCAACAAGATAGTCAACGGTGGCGGTATTGGTTACCGGAGTATTCGGAGGAATGGCATAACCCACACTTGGTGCCAGAAGAAGCAAACAAGCCGCATATAAAAACGTACATCGCTGTAACGCGGAAAGCAGAGTCGGCTTACACCGACCCTGCTTTATGCGCGCGCTACTGAATGCCATCCTGGGCATCACCATAGGGGTTTTCTAAAGCTTAAAGCTATGTATCAGTCACGGTGACAACATAGGCAACATAACCTGTTTGTCCTACAGTGCAGCTACCTAGCAAAGCACCGTCCACTTCTGGCACGGTCAACGGGAAGAAATCTGTAGACAGCAATGCACTGCCTGCACAATCTTGCGTATGATACTGATCATTCGCCGCAACGCCTGCCGCCATACCAAAGGCTACGGATCCGCCATTGATGGTGATGTTCACCGTCGCAGGAATCTCGATACCTACTACCGCATTCAAATTACCCGGGGTCACGAAGGCTCCTGGGATATCATCGTCTATAGCAACACTGGTTGCCGCAACACCAGAGTCAGCGTTAATACCAATGACATACAACAACACTGCTCCAGGAATAGCTTTGGGGTCATTTGTCGCTACCCCGGCCACATATCGATTACCTGATATTGGGTCGTACAACACCTCAACAAACTTAGCGATGCCGAGAGCAATTCTAGTGCGAAATCCTGATGAATCAGATGCTTGGCCGTCGTAACTGTCATCAGCTGCAGGGCTGGGGGAATCACCGACATAGTCATAGCCGATGTCTTCGACAGTGACTGTGGCAACAAAGTCGGCAAACACCAGTTCTAATGTTGTAATGCCGTTGGGATTAACTGCAGGGTCTGCCACACCATGGGTAGAGTTCCCACTGTCATCTGTCTGCAACACGTTGGTACCCGTGGCATTGTCAGCAACTGCTGCCACGAGCGTGTAGGTTTCAAACAAATCAGCCACATCTGTTCCTGCAACGTCCACTGAGACGTAGTAGTCGCGTGTTTCATCTTCGCTGAAGGTGAAATCGCTTAAAACAGGCAAAATCCCTAGACTGTTGCCCAGTAGATCATCTGTACCCGCATCGTAGCTGCCATTCCCATTTGTATCTTCCCAAATGGTTATCAGTGCCGCTGACAGTTCTGCTGATGGCGCATCCCAAGGATCACCACCACTGATGGCCAGCTGACCTTGATCAATCAGCGCCAAGCGCATACCAACCTCGTCGTTTGACAAGTTTGCAACGGTAAATTGAATAGAAGAATAGTTACCGCTCGCAAACGTTTGACCTGGAATCGCGGTTACCCAGTTGGTTTGGGTCGTATTGACCTCAACTTGCAACTTACGATCAACCTTGAAGGTCACATCAGCGAGAGCGGTTTGTGTTACTGAATTCACAGTGTACGTCATCGAAACTGCGTTCGTGACGTCGTCATCAGCGTTGGTGCCTAAAGCATAGACAGCTTGACTAAACGTCAAGCCATACATTCCTAGAACAACGACGCTCAGTCGTTTGAAGTACTGCATTGCATCAATCCTTTGTTAGAAAACCCGAAACATCCCCAAACTTTTTGTCCGAAATTCATTTCAGACGAACGTTGAACGAAACATAGCCACTTTCACCTGGTGCTAACATGGGACTAAAAGCCCAACGTATACCGGTGTATTGCTGTGCCGACGCGAGCCCTTCATCGCCTTCGTTTAACACCAGCAATTGTGCTGGCGCGGCAAACCCTTCACCATCTACGGAGAACGATATTTGTGTTCCAGAGCCAAAGGCAGTGCCATCGAGATACTCCGTATGCGATGGAATCGCATCGGTAATCACAATAGTGCCAGCGTCTACTGTTTGTTCGCCGTGATTGGTAAACCGGATGGTGTACTGCAATTCGTCACCAGGTATCACGCTGTCCGCGTCCACCATGCGCCGTTGCACCTCACCAGATTCATTCACAAAGGTTTGTACCTTTTTTATTGTATTGTCTAGCCGAACTTGGGCTTGTGCAGCTTGCGCTGTAAAAACCGCAAAAAGGGCAAACATCAAGGTGATATGAGTCATACCTCACTCCTCATCTAAGCTCGTATAAGAGCACCTAATGGTCACTACGTTCTCATCGAATCGCAGCATCAAACGTAATCACTATGGTGGGGCTACCACCTGCAACTACACCTCGGTCAACAACAACGGTGCTTGCACCTGTGTTGTAACCAGAACCGTCAACACCCAGCGGCGCAAAATCATCGTCCTCTGCAACGCCGTTTATAATTAAGCTGTTTAATTGGTATTCCAACTCAGCAGGCAGCAGATCACTGATCACCACACCGTCTGCGCTACCCGTGCCAGTCACGGCAACGTCAATTTGATAAGTAATGATGGTGCCTGGCACCAAGGTTGTGCCGCCAAAAGGGTCTAACACCGTGATGCTTGACTTAGTCACGTCGATCACAGCATCGCTGACTTGATAGCGACCGGTGGTCCGCACAAGCAAGTTGCTGGGGTCATGCGAAGAGCCAACCACAATATCGCCCCCACCATTGCCTAAGCCTGCATAACTGGTGCCCGGTGTAGGCCAACCCGCATCATCGGGATTGTCGACACCAGCTTGGGTAATAATGGTTTCTGAGACAGCACGTAATGCTACGTCGCCGTTGTCACCTTGACTAAGGCCGACGGGAATGTTCGACACAACATAAATCACCAGGCTCTCATCTTCAGCCAAGAGCGGATCACTGGTGCCAGAAACATAGGCTGTGTCTGCGCCTATTTGTAATCCTGGAAGGCCGTTGCTTTCAAGGTACAGCTGATCGAGCAGCGGATCGAATCCACCCTCAACCACATTTGGATCTGCAATGACGCGAAATACCTCTGCGCCATTGCCGTTGTTGGTCACGGTAAACTGCAAAATAACACCGGTATCTGGCGTAGACACAGCCACCGGACCGCCGTTGTTGTCCACAACCACCACATCGATGAGCTCATCAACCAATGTTTGGACAGTATTGCTGCTCACAGGAGTTTGGGCCGTGCCGTTAATCTCGAAGTTAACGCTGGCCGTGTTCTGAATATTGACGCCTGCATCGGTGCCCAAAGCATGACCAACTTGGGCGTCAAATAGGCCACCCACAAGCAAGCTAACGAGGACAAAAAACTGTCGGTCTAAAACGAATATTTTACTGGCTGTCAATGTCCACTACCCTTTGGTGTTTTGAAAAATCAAATACTTACCGTTCAGGGCTCATGAGTCTGTTAACTGCATCAAAACGCCAAATATTCGGCGCTACGTGTGCGTAACCCGCATGAGCGAGCAGACTTCGTGTCTGCGGCGCTATTGGAATGCAGTCAGACAGCTAAAACTGCCAACCACCGCACACTTTTAGGTCGCGTAGTGACAGTTTTCTGTCATTCGGTTAGAGCAGCGTCAAAATTAGACAAGCTGCTGGCGTTTGCCAGAAATTTGGCGGGGATATGAGGGTGTTATGACACCATTTCGATATCAAAGTAATCGTTCTCGGGATAGAAGCAAATAGCAGCCCGGCCACTTTGCAACAGCGTCAATACCCGCTCTCGCTTTTCAGATATAGGAATGTCACGATGACCGTAGTCAGTTCCTTCACGTAAGATAAAAGCATCCATGACACCGGCTAATGCTTGTTTGGACAATTGCTCATAAGGTATATGGATCACCTCACCACACGACCTGTGATGAGGTACACAACTTGGCAGTTCAAAGCACATGTCATCTTGAGTTTTCCTTGGCTTAGTGCGTTACTTGTCGGATCAGATTAGACTTCTGCAATCGTTCCAATAGGACTGGGAACTATGAGTGAACCGGATCACATTTTAATCGTCGAAGACGAGCCTATCACGCGCGAACAACTCGTTTCTTACTTTGAAGACGAAGGCTATCGCGTATCTTCCACAGGTTCAGGTGACGAAGTACAAAAGATCGTCGAAGATACCGACGTGATTTTAGTCTTGCTGGATATAAAACTACCTGGCAAAGATGGCCTCACATTGACCCGAGAAATTCGGGCGCATTTTGACGTAGGCATTATCTTAGTCACCAGCAAGCAAGAACAGATCGACCGCATTCTGGGTTTGGAATCTGGAGCAGACGACTACGTCACTAAGCCGTTTGATGCTCGCGAGCTCCTGAGCCGATCACGCAACCTTATTCGACGCGTGCAAATTCAGCAGAGCCAGCGCAAGCGCAATCATATTCGTAAATTTGACGGTTGGAGTTTAGATCTCAACAAGCGAGAGCTGACCTCTCCTGATGGCTTTGCAAGTCAACTGTCTGCTGGTGAATATCAACTGTTGCTTGCCTTCATGGAGCAAGCGGGCGAAGTCATGAACCGAGATCAACTCATGAATCGGATCCGCAATCGCGAATGGTTCCCAGACGATCGCTACATAGATGTATTAGTCGGTCAACTTCGAAAGAAGTTAGGCGAACGCGCCGCAAACGCAAAAATTATTGCGACCATTCACGGTACAGGCTATTTGTTCACTCCAGAAGTGGCTTAAAAATACACCTCTCAAGGTGTTAGCCGGTTTAACTGCGTGGACCAGGTAATATACGAAAGCTCCAGCACCCTGGTTCACAGAGGACACTGGAATTCAAAAGACGTCGTTTTCAAGAAGCTGAAGACGAGTGCTCGCACGCCAACTTCAATCGCCCGCTACCAACGCGAATTTGATCTCAATCAATCTCTCACCAGTCCCCACATATGCCAGGCCATCGCCTTCGATGACCAAGAAATGCAAATTGTGTTTGAAGATGACCATGGGGAATCACTGCGAGAATTTGTCTCCAAACATAATCTGACTTTCAACGAGCAGCTAGACATCGCCACCGAGCTTGCAAAAGCTCTACAGTCTATTCACGACGAAGATGTGATTCACAGAGATCTCAATCCAGCAAACATACTCATCATCACCGACGAAGTTGATGGCGGAGCATACACCGTTAAACTGATCGATTTCGGCTTGGCAACGCTGACTTCAAAAGCCTATCCCAGCCAGGAAACCATCAGCCTCACCGGTACGTTACCCTATATTTCGCCGGAACAAACCGGCAGGGTAAATCGAATCATCGACTATCGAACAGATCTGTATTCGTTAGGTGTCACTCTGTATGAGCTATTTGCTGGACATCCGCCGTTTCAGCAACAAGATCCTCTTGAGCTAATTCACGCCCACATCGCAGCCAACCCACCAGCACTAGACCAAGTAATGCCTAGTGCCCCAGCGTGGCTTGTACAAATGCTTGACAAGTTACTCGCAAAACAACCTGAAAAAAGATACCAAAGTGCTGCCAGCGTATATGACGATTTGGTCAATGCTGCACACTACGCAAATGTAGTACCTTTCCGCCTCGGTAGAACGGATCGCGTCGAACAAATTGTTACGCCAAAGAAGCTCTATGGGCGCCGCGGATCCCAGCAGCAACTCATAGACCTGCTGGAGCGATGTAAGCAAGGAGAGACTTTGTTTGTCTGCATATCAGGCGGGCAAGGCATGGGCAAAACCGCACTATGTGATGAAGTCAAACGTCAATCTAGGCCGCTAAACTTTCTTAGCGCTCGCGTCAACTGCCAGTCTCTTGAACTGATAGACACAGACACACTTTGGATCGAACTCCTCAAACCGATGTTGCGGCAACTACTTTCATTGCCTGAAACACAAGCTGAAGCAACGCTGGCTCGTCTCAGGAAAAGTCGGTCTCCGCACATGACCAGTTTGGCCGATCATATACCCGAGCTTGCCGGGTTGATGGAAACGCCAGCAGCCGAACCCGGTTTGCCGGGTAAGGGCATCAGTGAATTACTCAAACACCTCTCACCCATAGCGTTGCTACCGATCATAGAAAACACCGAGGTTCTGCCACCCGAATGCCTCTCTCGGCTGCTTGAAGTCAGCGTAGAACACCGCAATATTCTGGCCTTGTTCACCTGGGAAAACTACGACCCAACCTCATTCAGCGAGCCTCGTATCGCGACTAAAACCACCTCTATCGAACTTCACCTCTTAGACAAAGCAGACATACGTGATCTGTTGTCAGACATGTTAAGTCTGTCTGAAGCCAGAGTGCGAGAACTCGCCTCTGAGGTATTTGATAAAACCGACGGTGTGCCTGCACTCGTACATGTTCTCGTCCAAGAATTGCACAGTGCGGGATCTATTCACTACGACCGACAAACAAATAGTTGGAATTGGAATCTAGAGGAAATACGTCGTTACTACTTCAACAGTAATTCAGTTGCCCGCATATCCAGCCTATTGGACGAGTTGCCCCAAAGTGCGCGCGAACCCCTATGTGCGGGTGCGTGCCTAGGCGGTTCCTTTGAACTTCACTTAGTTGCACAAATTACAGATGCTGAACAGCAACAAATCACCAAACAACTTCGTCCTGCCATCAGTAATGGTCTAATAACCCTGTTGGGCGACGGCCGATACCAGTTTTCCCATCTACGCGTTCGTTCCACACTTTACCAACGCATCCCAGAAAAGGACAAACAGCGCTTGCACTGGGCTGCAGCACAAGCGATGCGCAAGCAGACCCAGCCTGGTCCGCGTTCTATTGATATCGCACATCATCTCAACGCAGCCACTCATTTGGTGGATGCAGACCAACAAACAAGAACCCAGGTCGCTCACCAAAATTTATTGGCAGCAAAAGAAGCACTAACGGATGGGAATTTTAGAGGAGCCTATAAGTTTAGCCGGATGGGCTTAGTATTGGTTGATCGTATTGACGAAACCTTGTTTGCTGCGCTGATAGAGAGTGCCGCCTTCGCCGCCTTTCTATGTGGTGATTTCCAACAACTAGAGCATATATTAGAACAAGGTCGTGTGGCAGGCACCTCAACTTCCACGTTGTTGGAAACACGAATACGTGCCGCTATGGTACAGAACAATCTTCAAAGTGTAGCCACTCTTGCACGTGGTGGCTTGGACGCATTGTCCACTCCGCTTTCTAAGCCTCGCGGACTACGTCTTCGTTCAATCCTGGCAATTGTAGCTCAACGTTTGCACTTCAACCGATGGGCAACTGATGTAGACCCCTTACCTCACCCGCTGAATTCCATAGTAGACCCTCAGTACAAGCAAGCCGCAAAACTCGTAGGCTACATGACCCACGTCAACTTTCATTTAGGTCACCCTACCCTCAGCAAACAGATATCAAACCTAATCACGCACGCACCCCGACACGGCTTCAGCGGTGAAGTGGCATTCGCGTACGCATGTGCAGCTTCTACTGCCATTATTCAATGTATGCCTGGCCAAGCAAAAGCTCTAGCGAACCACGCTCGAGAAATTGCAGATCAATATCCTACCGATGCCTTTTCCGTACGCGCACTGATCATGGTTAATGGCATGGTTGACCCCTGGTTTGGAAACTTTGATCAGACCGTTCGTAATCTTGTGGAAAGTGTACCGCGCGCCATGGCCTTGCATGATTTTGAATTCGCCGCCGCAGCAGGTTCATTCTACGCGGTGAACGGTTTTCTGCGCGGGATCGAACTCGGTTCATTAAAGAGAACCGCACTAGAACATGTAGAGCATATCAACCGACCCGGACACTTATACGGGTTGAATCTGCAGAATTTTGTTTTACAAATGGTCAGCACTCTACTTGGACAACCCTTAGAGGAATCACCTGTTCACGAGCAAGCCAGAACCATAGAGAATCAAAAGGACCAAGTAACACAAGCCTGTGTCTATACCTTAAGGCTCTATTATGCCGTGTTGTTTAACGACTACAATGGCGCACTCAGTGTAGCGACCTTGGCACATGAGCATCAGACAGCTACGCGCGCGACCCCACTGTACATGTTGTACATCATGTGCCGGCACTTGGTTTTAGCACGCAACAGTACCCGCAAGTCAGGTGAACTGAAACGCGGCATTCGCGAACTGCAACACTTCGTCAATTTAGGCACCAGTTTCGCCGAACCCAAACTTCATATCTTGAGGGCAGAAGCTGCATATCAGAATGATAAATTCAACCTTGCCTTAGAGCATTGGGAACGTGCCGCCGATTGCGCGAGAAAAAATGGCATTGCCAACGATGAGGCACTGGCCTATGAACTCGCGGCACGAGCCTGCGACCAACGGGGTAGGCTAGATTTCGCAAAGATGTTCGCGCGAAATTCCTATCAAGCCTATCTTCGTTGGGGCGCTGTCGCCAAAGCCAATCAACTCGAACGAGAACTGCCAGGGCTTATTGATGAAGACCCTTCAACCCACCGTTCTCATGCTGTAACTGTGACCGACTTGACCGACTTAACGGTGCGAGATTTTCAGACTCAACAAAACAGCGTTGAGAGCACAGAGTACAGTGATCGCGTACTAGACACTTCAACCGTACTACGCGCGGCACAGACCATTTCAGGGGAGATCGTACTCGATCGTGTACTCACCAAATTATTACGTTTGGCCTTGGAACACGCCGGGGCACAAAAAGCCTGCATGATACTGCGTACAGAAGACCGACTCTACGTCGAAGCTGTAGCAGGTGTTGACGGCGGCGCGACACGTCGCTTATCGCCC
>JAADHW010000160.1:5029-11237 GCA_013151695.1 Gammaproteobacteria bacterium | reverse complement strand
GTTTTGTGTCTGCAAATCTCCTTGCGCAGCACGACCAACATAGGCATCAATAGAAAGACCCTCGATATTTGTCTTGGTGATGATATTTACAACACCCGCAATGGCATCTGATCCGTAAATAGCTGAAGTACCATCTTTAAGTATTTCTATTTGCTCAACCATCGATAGGGGCAGGGTGTTGAGGTCGACAGACCTTCCTAACAACGCGTCACTATTCATCCGTTTTCCATTCAGAAGAACCAACGTATTGCTTGAGGGGAGCCCGCGTAAGGTGACGGTAGCAGAGCCGTCACCCCCATTAGATACTAAAGTGCTGGTACTGTTCCCGGATACTGCTGGTACATAGCGCAACAGCTCGGCAACCGATTGCAACCCACTTAATCGAATTTCAGTTTGATCAATAATGTCCAAGGGCATGGTTTGTTTGAAGTTCGCATTGCGTAATCTAGAACCAGTCAGTGACTTTTCTCTAACGATTACCTCTTCTATAGCCCCATTTTTGGGTTGAGGCAGCGCTTCGATAACCTGTTGCACTAGTGGTTCAACGACAGTGTCTAAGGGTCGGTCACATCCTGGAGAAAGGGCAACTAGTTCGTCTCGGACATATTCGTAACGCAGACAATGATTGCCTAAAAGTTTGCTCAGTAATTGCGGGAAAGAGAATTTGCCGACCACAGCGTCCACGGTCATTCCTTCCACAGTCTCTTCTGCAAAAATTAACGACACCTGAGTCTGCCTGCCTAACGCTACCAACGCTTCCCGCAAATCACCTTGAGGCAGTGACACTGCATAAAGTTCAACACCTTGCGCCGCTACGAACGAAGGCAGGTTTAATATCAAAATGACGAGAACAGAAGCGAATCGGTTAGTCACAACTGGAGATCATACATCCACATGACGGCATGCTAGCATGCTAGCCAACACCGCCAAGCATTACACAAGGAGCATTACGTTTACGGTACAGAGTTCTTGGTCACAATGACCAAATTGTCGGACACCGAACTCCATTTCATCGGTAGGGATGTCGCCAACGCGTCGAGCATCGCGGCTTGGTCAGTTAAACTTAGCACGGCGGATACCCGAGTTTCAGCCAGTGTGGCGTCGTTCACCACCATGGTTTTAGGTAGATATCGGTTTAGATCCTGTAACAAATCTTCGAGCCGGGTATTTTGATAGACCAACTGCCCCTGCCGCCAGGAAAGAGCAGTCTGCACATCGAAGACATCGGCGTGTAAATCGACACCTATATTGCTTTTGGACACATGCACTTGTTCACCCGCCCGCAGAGATAGGTTTTTAGAAGGCACATCTTCAATGGGATGTACCGCAACCGTACCCGCACTGACACCAATATAAGTTTGGTTGGGGAATTGACGAACGACAAAGGCGGTACCTACGGCTTCTGCGAAAGCTTGGTGACCCGACACTACAAATGGCCGTTCAGCATTGGCTACAACGTCAAACCATACTTCGCCGGAGACCAATTCGATACTGCGTTTTTTGCTTGAATAATCTACCCGAATTTCTGAATTTGTATTCAAAAAAGCAGTACTTCCATCGAGCAATACAACTCTGTGTTGTTCGCCTTGCCCTGTTGAATAAATAGGCATCNNTGTACAACAAAAAAGGCGCAAGCCAATAGTAGAGTGGCCGCCGCAGCCAGAGGTTTATAAGGGCTATATGAAGTACCGGCAAATTCGACAGAAATGGGGGTAGCCTCTATGCGACCTACCTTCTGTGGCCGCGGCCTATTTGTGTTGGAGCTTGTCGTTGTTGCAGGGTTTTTGTTTACGATCGGTGATGTTTCTGTGGATGGCAGTTCTGCTAAGCTGTGCCACAACATAGTGGCTTCATCAAAGGCATCTTTATTCTGCAGGTCATGATGCAGCCACTCTGCAAATGCGGCATGATCTTTTACCGTAAGTTCGCTACCGCGTAACATTGCCAACCAGGTAATGGCCTGATCAAGGGGTGTTGAACCTTTGCGATATGCCTCCAGGTCAACAATGATCCCTTCGTTGTCTAGTTTGCCGTGATACAGCTTACGGCTCTTTTCGCCTTCACTGTCCTTGGAAGAGATGTCCTTGGAAGAGATGCCCTTGGAAGAAGTGCCCTTAGAATGCTTGTCGCTTGAGTGGTCTGAGCCGTCTGAGCCATTCCGTGCCATTATAAAGATATCAACATAGGTTCATTTATTAAACGACAGGGCGGTCTGATCCCTCAGCCCTTTTGTGTTCCAATTTGTTTCTAAAGTGCTTCAGGACCTGAATAATGTACTTTTCCACCATACTGGTGCTGACCCCTAGCTCAGACGCTATCTGTGGGTATGACAGGCCAGAATGACGATGCAGGGTGAAAGCTTGGCGACATTTGATGGGCAGATCAAACAGAGCAGACTCGATGGTTGCCAAGGTTTGCTGTGCAGCGATGGTATCTTCAACAGATCGAGTGAGCTCTTCTTCAAATACCGCGTGCTTACGTTCCAAATTAACTCGACGAATTCGATCTATACTTAAGTTAGAGGCGGTCTGAAATAGAAAGGCTTTGGCGTTCTCTAACTCTTCTGGATGGTCTAGGCGGTAAATACGCAACCATGCTTCTTGCGCCACTTCCCTTGCTTCGTCTACATTTTTGAAACGAGCGGTTAGATATTTCACCAAGGGTAATGCTTGCTGATGGAACAATGATTCGACAAAAGTAGTTTTTACCCCAGACATACGGCTATTTTAAGCAAATTTTCAATAGAATGTGCATTTCGCTTGAAATATTTCTAAACAACTAAAAACTCGTGGTTTGTGACCCGGTTGTCAATAATTAAGGGCATAATGCCCGGCTTCAACCGCTTGACTTAGCCAGCATCGGTGTAATTGATACTATACAACCTTCTCTGGAGTAGGATTTCTCTTAGAATATGAATGAGCCCGCAACCAAACTGGTGGATCCCACCTTGTCGCCAGAGAACGCGCAAGTTGGAAACGTCACTCGTGGCAACCTACCTAGTGATGAGCAAGTGGTATTACTACCCTTTGCCTTTGCCAAGCGGTTTGGTGTTGTGCTCACGACACAACTGCTCCCTGGTGGTAAGTCTGAACTTGTCTGTAAAACACCACCTGCCTTATCTACCTTGGCTGAGACACGACGTCTGGCCAAGCGTGAAATTTCCGTACGTATGGCGACCGTTGAAGAATTTGAGCAATTGGTCACTGCAACTTATTCTCGTGACTCATCTGCAGCCCGACAAATGGTTGAAGATCTCGGCGAGGAAATGGATCTAGCCAGCCTTGCAGAGAGTGTACCTGAAACCGAAGACCTACTAGAACAAGAAGATGACGCCCCCATCATTCGATTGATTAATGCGTTATTGGCAGAAGCCATTCGAGAGAATGCATCTGACGTTCATATCGAAACTTTTGAACGTGAACTGGTTGTGCGCTTCCGCGTCGACGGTGTCATGCGAGAGGTGGTCAAACCTAAGCGCGAGTTAGCCCCATTGCTGGTTTCTCGCATCAAAGTGATGGCTCGCTTAGATATCGCCGAAAAACGGATCCCTCAAGATGGACGCATCTCTCTGCGTATTGGTGGGAGAGAAGTAGATGTGCGTGTTAGCACCATGCCGGCGAGTTCCGGAGAACGTGTGGTTTTACGGTTACTCGACAAACAAGCCGGACGGTTGCAACTGGGCAATCTAGGCATGAGCAATACTTCGTTAAAAACATTGCGCACCATCGTGCATAAACCTCACGGTATATTTTTGGTCACTGGGCCAACCGGTTCAGGTAAAACAACGACCTTATATGCATCGTTAGGAGAGTTGAGCACCAAAACAATCAACATTCTAACGGTAGAAGACCCCATTGAATATAACTTGTCCGGCATAGGTCAAACTCAAGTTAACACCAAGGCCGACATGACCTTTGCGCGTGGCTTACGGGCTATTTTACGCCAGGACCCAGACGTGGTGATGGTTGGGGAAATTCGAGACTTAGAAACCGCAGAAATAGCGGTTCAAGCCAGCCTCACGGGTCATTTAGTGATGTCTACACTACACACTAATACCGCTGTGGGAGCCGTCACACGCTTAATGGACATGGGTGTGGAGCCGTTTTTGCTCTCTTCAAGTTTGGTTGGCGTACTGGCTCAACGTTTGGTCAGAACACTTTGTCCAGAGTGTCGCGTACAACGCCAAGCGACAGCTGCCGAATTACAGTTTCTGCGCGAGTCCTCTGCATTGGTGTTCGAGGCCAGCGGATGTGAGTTATGCAGCAATAGCGGATTCCGAGGACGTACTGGAATTTACGAGTTGGTCATCGTTGACGACACCATACGCCAACTTATTCACGACCAAGTCAGTGAACTTGAGCTCGCCGGCTATGCGCGTCGCATTTCGCCGGGAATAAGAGAAGACGGCAAAGCCAAGGTGCTCAATGGTACAACCACGGTCCAAGAAGTCTTGCGAGTTAGTCTGGAAGATTAGGGAACCTCTGGGTAATTTCGAATGGCAGCTTTTGAATATGCAGCTTTAGATGGCAACGGCAAACAAAGCAAGGGTGTCTTGGAGGCCGATAGTGCGCGGCACCTGAGACAAATATTACGCGACCAAGGCCTTACTCCACTGGAGGTTACCGCTGCAACCGAGCGCAACAATAGTGGTTTCTCGTTTTCTTTTAATCGCAGCATGTCGGGGTTAGATCGGGTTCTGTTCACACGCCAATTGGCAACCCTCGTGGGGTCCAGTCTACCCATTGAAGAAGCCTTAGCTGCAGTAGCACAACAAACAGAGAAACAATTCGTCAGTGCGCTGATCATGGGGATCCGCAGCAAGGTTTTGGAAGGCCATTCGTTAGCATCCAGTCTACGCGAATATTCTAGCAGCTTTAATAACTTGTATTGTTCATCTATTGCCGCCGGAGAGCAATCTGGTCACTTAGACCGAGTTTTAGAAAACCTTGCCAATTACCAAGAAAGGCAATTCGAATCGACCCGCAATGTTGAAATGGCCCTGTTTTATCCAGTCGCCCTGTTGATTTTGGCCTTCGTCATAGTTGGCGCGTTAATGGTCTACGTGGTACCCGACTTGATTACCGTCATTGAAGGTACTGGTTCTGAGCTGCCCTGGTTCACAGTGTTGTTGATTGGTATGACCAATGGCCTAAGAGACTATTGGTGGGCACTACTGCTAGGCATCAGCGGAATCGTTATGGCCATACGTTGGGCGTTGAGGCAACCGAATTTACGTCTGAAATTTGATAAGCAAAAATTCTCAATTCCAATGGTGCGGCGTATCAGTCGAAGCGCAAATGCAGCACGTTATGCAAACACCTTATCTATTCTCACTGGCGCGGGTGTGCCTCTAGTGGAAGCGATGAGTATTGCCAGTGAGGTGGTGTCTAATACTTGGTTAAAGAGAGGTCTCCAACAAGCTACCCAGACTGTTAGTGAAGGCATGAGTTTGAGGGTTAGTTTAGAGCAGGTAGGGCAATTCCCCCCTATGTTGCTACACATGGTAGGCAGTGGAGAACAAAGCGGCGAGTTAGACCAGATGTTGGGGCGTGTAGCAGCCTTTCAACAGGCAGAAGTCGAACGCATAGTGTCGACAATGGTCAAACTATTTGAACCGATTATGTTATTGATTATGGGCGCGGTGGTACTGTTTATCGTCATGGCAATTCTACTGCCGATATTGAGTATAAATACGCTGGTTTAGAATTTGGTTGGCCATGTGCTGACCCTGTTAATTAGAGGACAAGTTGAAGTGAACGTTATAAACACAGCCAAGCTAAAGGATACTTTAGCTAAGACCCCAGCAGGTTTTACCCTGATAGAGATCTTAGTTGTTATCGTCATACTCGGTATTTTAGGTGCGGTAGTGGTACCACAAATACTGGGTCGTCCAGATGGCGCGCGAGTGCAAGCAGCGCAAACAGATATTCGGACCTTAAGCTCTGCTTTGGATGTTTATCGGCTCGACAACTTTCAGATGCCATCCTCAGAGCAAGGTCTTGAAGCCCTGGTTACAAAACCAAACGGCTTTCCAGAACCTAAAAACTGGAATCCAGATGGATATATCAAGAAACTCCCAACCGACCCTTGGGGGTCACCCTACATATATGAACGTAACAGTGGCCAAGTGGTTTTGTTCAGTTTAGGAGCCGACGGGCAAGAAGGCGGAGAAGGATTGAACCAAGACATACGTTTAGCCGACCTCTAG
>JAADHW010000160.1:0-4961 GCA_013151695.1 Gammaproteobacteria bacterium | reverse complement strand
GGTGGTGTCTATCTTAATGAGTGTTGTTGTTAGTTCATTCACAGGTGTGGATGCAGAACAGGAGCTTCGTGGTTATGCCGAACGCTTGGCGCTGCGAATTGAATTAGCCCGAGACAAAGCAGTGCAAACCAATCGAGAGTGGGGGGTGTATGTCGACGAGGAGGGTGTACGCTTTGCTGAATATGACGAGATAAATATAGAGTGGGTACCACGTGCTGAACGCCCGTTTACCCAAGAAGGTTATTCGGCAGACCTGACCTTCGAAGCAATAGTTGAAGATGCGGTTAAGCTGACTTCCGATAACGACAACGATGATGACCAGCCACCTACCATTGTGCTTTTCTCCAGCGGTGAAACAACACCATTTGAACTGAGCATTGAACACAAAGACTGGCAGTCACAACCCTGGTTATTGGCCAGCGATGGGTTTACACGTACAGAACTCACTCGCCCGGAAGTCTATTGAAAACGACAGGTTTTACCTTACTCGAAATGCTCATCGCCGTAGTCATTATCGCGGTAGTAGGCATTACCTTGTCTACAGCCATTAGTGGCGTTGCCAACCAAACATTTTCACTCGAACGTAGATCAGTAGCGCACTGGATTGCTCAAAACCAAGTCACTAGGCTGCGTATTGATTTACGATCAAATCCCAGGGTACTGCCAGAAGGCAAAGACAGCGTACGTATTTTCATGAGCAACCGAGATTGGGAAGTACGCACCCAAATCAAACCTACCGAGCATCCACTGATGCGTCGGATCGAAATAGATGTATATGAAATTCAGGATTCCGGACGAGTCGGACCCTTCGATCACTTAATCGCCTTTGTGGGGCGCCGATGAGAATGGGAAAATCTCGCGGCTTCACCCTCATAGAAGTGTTGGTGGCTTTGCTTATCTTTGCCATCATTGGCGTGATCAGTAGCCAGCTACTCTCCCAAACCATCAGCTCCAACGAACATCTCAGCGAGCGCGGGCAGCGCCTGGCAGACATCCACCGAGCGATGCAGATTATTCAACGCGATGTCATGCAATTAACAAACCGTCCAATACGCGACGAATATGGTGACTCCAAACCCCCACTACTTATCGGCACAGACGGCAGGATTGAATTTACCCGCTCGGGTTGGCGTAATCCATTACAGTTACCACGAGCTCAGGTACAGCGCGTGGGCTATTTGTGGCAGGACAACAAGCTCATTCGGGGCTACTGGTCGGTATTAGATCGCGCACAGAACACCGAGCCGTCGTACCAAGTGTTACTAGAAGATGTCGAGCGGGTAGAATTTTACGCCGTAGATGCCAGTGGCAACCAAAATCATTTTTGGCCGATTCCGGGAAACGTCACGGCGCCGGGCTCACCAACAAACTTAATGGGCATTCTGATGCGGCTCGAGATTGCCCCTTTTGGCGTTGTTGAAAGAATTTGGGAGGTGCCTAGTGTCTAACCCTCTCAGAGCTAAGCAGCAAGGTGTTGCACTGGTCACTGTGCTATTGATTGTGTCAATTTTGCTCGCCGTAGCCAGCCGACTCATGGCAGGACATAGTATTGTCATTAATCAACACCAAAACACCTTTGAACAAAACCAAGCGCTTCAATATGCCTTAGGCGCAGAGACCCTCGCCAAACAAGCTCTATTCGAAGATTTTAATACAAGTGGCGTCGGCGTTGACCATCTCGACGAAATTTGGGCACAACCTGTGTTGCCATTTGAACTTGATGAAGGTGGCTATCTGGAAGCCCAAGTTCGGGACCTAAACAGCTGCTTTAATCTAAATACACTGGCAGGCTCTAATGCCAGCGAATATCTTAGGCGCCTAAAATTAATGATGCGCAACCTCGGGACGCCAGATCAATTAGCTGATGCGTGGAAGGACTGGATTGATAGCGACGCTGTTGTGCAAGGATTTGGTGCCGAAGACTCCGAATACCTATTGGCACAAATTCCCCACAGAACACCCAACTCACTCATCACCCATGTATCCGAGTTGTCGCTGCTGCGTAACATGACCCCAGAACAGCTCGAACTACTGTTACCACATGTTTGCGTGTTGCCGGACACAGATACTCGGCTGAACGTCAATACAGCTGGCGTGCATGCCTTAGCGTCTTTACACGAAGATATTACACCCGCGACAGTGGAGGCACTGGTAGATGGACAACGCAACTTTACTGACGTTGCCGAATTCATAAACGTCAACCAAGACTTTACTCCAGCCGATGCAGCGCTCACGGTAACCAGTGAGTACTTTGAGCTTCACGCTATTGCCCAGGTGGGTGATACTTCCGTCACCCTGTTGTCTTTGTTGTACCGCGACCCAAATAATGGTGAGGTCACAGTCTTACAGCGAGACTTTGGTAAACTATTCCGCTCTAATATCCAATTTTCAACTGAAAGCTAGTGTCCTATCTGACTAATTCGTTTAAATTCAGCGCTTTCCAAAAGGTCTGTGGCAAGACGCAGTCCGCCGGTAATGTAGAGTACCTTGCCCTGCTTTCCCAGAAGAGGTGCAACGCGGCCATAGGCCTTTTGGGCAGCGCCCGTAGGGAGTGTGCAGAGTCGTCAATTACTGTGTTATGGCCCTTGCGAAGGTATATACATTCGCGGCGGGACCATGCCTTGTACTTGACGACTCTGCACACTCTGAATTCTACGAATTAATCAGACAGGACACTAAAAATGCCACGACTATTCTTAAGAGTGCTGTCTGAAGCCACCCAACTTGCCGATGGTGAAGGTTATGACATTGGTATTGAATGGCTAATCAAAGAAAACGATGGTGAAGTTCGCAGTTACGGCACCACCGACTATCGTGGGCTGGCGGACATAGCCGATCCAAATGTAGATTGGTTGGCCAATTCTGAGAACACCGTTGTGTTTATTCCAAGCCAATTTGTACTCATGGTAAATTGCGAAGTTCCGGGTAGGAATATCGCCCAAATCAAACGCGCATTGCCTTTCGCTGCAGAAGAATATGTGGCCAGTGATATAGAGTCTATGCACATTGCGCACGCTCCAATAAAACCAGGACAACCAATTGTCTGTAACATCTTAGCGAACGCACAAATCGAAAGTTGGCTGGCTTGTTTTGAGTCACTCGGCGTACGTCCCGGCTATTTTATATGCGACGCCCAAAATCTTCCCAAAGAAAACGATGTAGCAACGGTACTGTTCGATGACGAGGTTGTACTACTCACAAGCGCCAATGAAGCGGCTTTAATCGATCGCGGAAATTTAGCCTTCACCCTTAATACACTAGCCGTGAGTAAGGTCCTGTGTATCAACGGCAACCTGACAGACCTTGAGCTAGGGCAATTGGAACAAGTTCCGGAAATAGAGTTCTTGCCGGTTTCTGAAGCTGGCGTATTAGACTATTTTGCCAATCGCTTTCCCGGGACAAATACCATCAACCTTCTTCAAGGTAATTACCAAGCTCGGCGCTCGCCAAGCCCATACATGCTTCGCTTGAGGAGTATTGGGGCGCTTGCTGCTCTGTGGTTGGTGGTCGCATTCCTAGGCATGATAGCTCAAGCTTGGTGGGCAGGGAGCCAAGCACAACAGCTAGAAACCGATAGTTTTGCACTGTATAAAACTATCTTTCCTAATGAAAGCCAGCCCGTGAGTCCTGAACAATTACGCCGGCGTATGGCTGCAAAAGTCGGGGAAAAAATTAGCGGTGAAGCGGGCAGCGCGTTTGTTGACCTGGTTGCAAACTTTGCGAATGTGCTTGATAACAGCGGCAAAGTCATGTCCATAAGCTATACCGAACAGCGTCGAGAGCTGTCTGTTGAAGTTAAGTTAGCCAATTACGATCAGCTCGATGTAATTAAATCCAAGCTTGCTGGAGTTGGTATTGCCATTGATGTTACCAGTGCCGAGGAAGAAGGCACGCAGATTCGCTCAAGGTTACGTGTGAGGTACGCATCGTGAACGACTTCCAACAAAAGCTAAGACACAGTGGAGTGGGTCGCTGGTTCTACGGCCGCGAAACCGGCGAACAGAAGATAATTTTTGGACTCCTCTGTTTTGTAGTGGCGTGCCTTGTTTGGATCACTATTTGGAAGCCTGTTTCTGACTGGCGCGCAATAGAAGTTAATCGTCAACAGAATGCACAGCAGCTGTTTGACTGGATCCGAAAAAATGAACAAGCCGCCCGACAAGCCGCTCGCGGTTCTGCTAGCAAAGGCCAAGGGCGATCTTTAATCCCAGTCATCACAAAGGCCGCCGCCGCACACAACATTACAGTTAATCGGCTACAACCAGAATCCAACGGTGTCATTAGCGTTGCGCTTCAGCAACAATCTTTTAACCAAATTGTCACCTGGATAGCTCAACTTGAAGAAAACAATGGCGTATCCGTAGAACGTGCCAGTATGGACAGCCAAGATAACCCCGGGTATGTAAATGCCCAGATTCGTTTAAACTGACTCACCTTCCACAGTATCTCCATAACGAGACAGAGTTCGCATAAAAAACGGACATTGCTCAACGTATTGCACCGCCAATTTCCTAAACTGACCTACGAGAGATAGAGACAAAGGGGACCGGATGCAAAACGCTGTGGATCCAAGAAATATGCTCAGTGCCATGTATTTTCAAGCCAACGGAGAGCTTTTACGGCTCATGGACGGATTCTATAGCAATATAGAAGATGGCTTGTTTGAACTGGCTTATGGCCACAATAACCAAGCACAGCAACGGCACGTTGTTGAGCTGATGCGCGAACTACGCTTTCGGCGCGAACACTTGTTAAATACCTTCAGCAAGCGGATGCAAAGATCTGCCAAGCTTTGGATAGATCAGGACGACAGTGCGCCTGAGTATCTGGAAGAGCGAGAAATTGCTGATGCTATGGCGACAAAGTGCGGGGGTCATTTTAGCCCCTTGCTGCAGACAGTATCAGAGCGAATTGGGCATGCCATTGGTCGTGATGTTGACCGACAACACCTGCCTATTAGC
>JAADHW010000309.1 GCA_013151695.1 Gammaproteobacteria bacterium | reverse complement strand
ATATCAGTCCTGGGAAAGAGAGATTAAGTTATTGATCGTTTGTTATCAGATTGAATCCAAAATTGCCTGGGGGTGTTAAGAGATGGGAACATCTGGACTATTCCTGGTGACCTTCAGACCACAGGCGAGCTGATCCGTTCCGGATGGGAGATTGTACTGAAGTTGCGAACTCGAACGAACCGCCTAAATTAACACTGAATGACGCAGAGGTGAATGAAGCTTGAGGTGAATGACGAGTCTTCGAAGATGTTCCCGCTCTTGCCGCAAGCAACTCAACAGGAGATATTGCGTAAAATAGCCGGCACTACCTTCAGCCTGGCGATAGGCTTCGAACCCGCATCCGTTCTGAGGACGGATCAATTGATCTTGGCTGCCAGGAAAACGTTATTGTCGAAGACAAAAAATTCCTGATACCACCTGTAAGATCCGAGAAAGATCGTCACGCTGTCGGTAAACGAGGAGATAACAATTTTTTTAAAACTGTTTAGCCGCGGTGGCTTTGTTTTGTTAGTGACCTTGCCGGTTGCTGGGATTACTGCTTCAGCTGACGTAGTTGAAGGTGCAAAAGTTTACCAGGAACGTTGTGTGCGCTGTCATGCGCTAGACAACCGTGAAAAATCGGGGCCCACTTTGCGTGGCGTGTTTAATAGCCCTGCCGGTACAGTTGCAGGGTTCGAAGATTACAAAGGTTTACACGATGCCGATTGGTCTTGGGATGAAGCCAACTTGCACAACTGGTTAGCCAATCCGAAGTTGTTTATCAAGTCTAAAGGTAGAAAGAAAACCAGTATGAGGGTAAAGCTCAAAAGTGAAGCTGACCGATCCGCGGTCATAAGTTTTCTTAAAACCTTGTAAACAAGGGTTCTTATTTAACCGCTATGTCCATTGTCTAACAAAAATATGATTTTGTGGTCAGAGATGCGGTTGAGTAGATCTTGCAGTTGTGTGTTGGTGGGGGCGTTAGGCGGACGGGCAGAAGCCCCGCCCTTCACTCATTAAGATTCAATCATCTGTTTACTTTACGTTGTATTTTTTACACTATTAGGCGCTAAGTATCACGGTAGGCTATTACAGCCCGCCTACAGTCATGGGATTTAACATATGAGTAAAGCGAGAATCGATCTTGTGCCTGAAGGCCAGTTGCCCCCCGAAACAGAATTTGTCAAAGAAATGCTTGGGACCTTACCCATTTCCGTGCAGGCCTACGCCCACAGCCCGGCAATATTAAAAGCCTTTATGGGGCTAGAAGCGGCCATATTTGCAGCGCAAGCCATCGATAGCGGGCTTAAAGCTAAAATTGGCTATGTGCTGTCCAAAGCCAATGGGTGTGACTACTGCGCTTCTCACACGGGTGGAATGTTACTGAAAGGCGGCCTTGCTGAATCTGACCTGGTGTGCACCTTGAGGCCTGAGTTAACCGGAGATGAAGCAGTGGACGCTGCGCTTTCTTTTGCGCGCCTGGCCGCAGAGCAACACGTCACCGACGAAGACATGGATCGCTTAAAAGCGCACTATAACTCCGAGCAGATCATAGAGATTGTCTGTGTCATCGGCTTTTTTAGCTGGACCAATCATGTCCATGATGCACTTGGACTAGAGATAGAAGAACACTACGAACAACTCGGCGCGCACCGAATCACCCACACAACACCTCAGTAACACAACCTAAACATGGCAACGTCTACAACCAAGCACTATAAAACTTGCCCGTTGTGCGAAGCTATGTGTGGGTTGGTGATTGAACTGGACGACCAAGAAATTCATTCGATCAAACCTAACCATGATGACGTCTTTAGTCGTGGGCATATTTGCCCAAAGGCCATTGCGCTACAGGATCTACACAACGATCCTGACCGCCTCCGCAAGCCAGTAAAACGCATCGGCAGCAATTGGATAGAAATTAGCTGGGACGAAGCGCTGGAAGAAGTCGCCACAAATCTATTCGACTATCAAACAAACTATAGCGCGGATGCAGTGGGCTACTACATTGGCAACCCCACCGCTCATAACTATGGCAACTTGACCCACGTGGGTTACCTTTTTGCACAATTAAAAACCCGCAATCGTTATTCTGTCTCCACCGCAGATGAAGCCCCGCATAGAGCCGTTCACCGCCATATGTACGGCCATGAATTCATCGCACCCGTGGTTGATCTTGATCGCACAGACCATTGGTTGGTGCTGGGCGCCAACCCACTGGTGTCTAACGGCAGCTTGATGACAGCACCCGGCATGCCCAGACGCCTCAAATCTATGCGCCAGCGAGGCGCAAAGCTGGTGGTCATCGACCCTCGCCGCACAGAAACTGCAGCCGTTGCTGATGAATTTCATTTCATAAGACCGGGCAGCGATGCCGCACTTCTACTGGCGATGCTCAACCATTTGTTCACACAAAATTTGATCAATATTGGCCGCCTAGACAGCCATATTGAAGGCTTAGACACCGTAGCAAAAGAAATTTTAGCCATCACACCAGAGCGCGCCGCGCGCGCCACAGGCATCAGTGCGCAGTCAATAAAGCGCCTCGCAGAAGATTTGGTAGCCGCCAAAACAGCGGCTGTCTACGGCCGCTTTGGCGTGTCCACACAGCAGTTTGGCGGCATCTGCCAGTGGGCCATACACCTGCTGAACCTTGTTACTGGCAACCTTGATCGTGTGGGTGGTGTGCTGTGCAATCTTCCAGCATTGGATCTCGCAGCCTTTCCGTCACTCAAGGGTCATCGTGACAAATGGCGCAGCCGCGTAAGCCAAGTCCCAGAAGTTGGTGGCGAATTGCCGGGCTCTGTACTGGCTGAAGAAATTCTGACAGAAGGTGAAGACCAGCTTCGCTGTCTGCTCACCATTGCAGGCAACCCGGTGTTATCAAACGCTAATGGCAGACAACTAGAAGCCGCACTTGAGAAGCTCGACTTCATGGCGAGCATTGACTTTTATATCAACGAAACCACCCGCTTTGCGAATATCATTTTACCGCCAACAGGTCACCTAGAACACGACCACTACGACCTCGCCTTCAGTATGCTGGCGGTACGTAATATCACAAAATACAGCGAGCCGGTCTTTGATAAGCCTGAGGGAACCCTTCACGATTGGGAAATTTTAACAGCACTTGCCACTCGCCTAGCCAACAAAAACGGCGTTGATGTCAGGGCTGCCCTTGGCCATGCCCGGCCTGGCGGCGGACCGATGGTCAGCGCGCAACGCATGCTCGATTTTGGCATTCAGACCGGTCCCTATGGCAAGCGCGCGCGGCATCCCCTTGCGCTGACGCTAAATAAACTTAAAGAAAATCCCCACGGTATCGACCTTGGTCCGCTACAACCCTCTTTCCCCGAGCGGTTGCAAACAGCCAACAAAAAAATCCACTGCGCGCCGGATATTTTTATACAGGACCTACAACGGGTCGAAACAGAATTGTTGACAAGACCACCCACACAAAGCCTGTTGCTCATTGGTAGGCGCGATGCAAGAACCAACAACTCCTGGTTACACAACAGTTATCGAATGGTCAAAGGTAAAGAACGCTGCTTTTTGCTTATGAATCACACAGATATGTTAGCTCGGCAACTCAACGACGGCGACATCGTGACTGTAATCTCGCGCGTTGGCAGCATCAAGGTCTCCGCACACGGTACAGACAACTTGATGCCAGGCGTTGTCAGCTTGCCCCACGGTTGGGGTCACACCCGCACAGGCATCAAATTAGGCATCGCCTCTAACCACGCTGGTGTCAGCATCAACGACCTAACAGACGAAAAGATGTTTGACCAAACAACCGGCACCAGTGTCTTAAATGGGGTTCCCGTTTCTGTTAGCGCGTCTGGCTAGTCCCTACCTACTGGTCGGCAGTACAAAAGCTCCATTTTCTCTTCCACCCTTTTATCAGATGACGCACTAAATACTTTGAGTAGGTTGCAATGCGCAAATACAATACTCAAAAAATTAATGTATAAGCAAAAGATCCATGAATAAAATTTTCACACTCGAACTCAAGCACTTACTCCTCGGTGAGCAGGAATTCGCGCTGATCGACGTGCGCGAACAAGGCGCATTTTCGAAATCACACCTGTTGTTTGCAGTCTGCGTTCCGCTCAGCCGCATGGAACTGTTAATCGGCGACCTGGTTCCGAGCAAGAACACCACCCTTATCATTGTCGATGATACGACCAGTGATGATCTCGGTGGCCGTGCCTTGCGCTTGCTGGGCGAACTCGGTTACAGCAACGTCCTTCTGCTTGATGGCGGCATAACCGCATGGCAGACAGCAGGCTTGGAACTCTTCTCCGGTGTCAACGTACCGAGCAAGGCATTCGGCGAATTTGTCGAGCATACCTACGCCACGCCACGCCTTGCTGCCGCCGAGGTCAGAGAGATGCTTGATACAGGAAAGAACATGGTGATCGTCGACTCGCGGCCATACGAGGAATACCACCGCATGAACATCCCGACCGCAACCGACATGCCGGGCGCGGAATTGGCGTTGCGCATTCACGATATTGCACCCGACCCAGAAACGTTTGTGGTAGTGAACTGCGCCGGACGGACACGCTCGATCATCGGCGCGCAAAGCCTAATCAATGCAGGCATACCTAATCCTGTTGCAGCGCTAAAGGACGGCACCATGGGCTGGCATCTGGCTGGCTTTGAACTGGAACATGGCTCAACCCGGCAAGCCGCCAAGCCAAGTACCGCCGGCATGAAAAAAGCGTTGGCCACCGCAGCACAAGTGGCTGAGCGCTTCGGGGTGCAGACGGTCACACAAGATGTGATAGAGCAATGGCAGCAGGATCCAAAACGTACAACCTATCTGTTGGATGTTCGTTCACCGGTTGACTACGCTAACGGTCATGTAATGGGATATCGTAATGCGCCAGGCGGCCAACTCGTGCAAGCGACCGATGAGTATGTCGCGGTGAAAAACGCGCGGCTGGTGCTCGCTGACGACGATGGCGTGCGCGCCACTATGACCGCGTCCTGGCTCATTCAGATGGGCT
>JAADHW010000276.1 GCA_013151695.1 Gammaproteobacteria bacterium | reverse complement strand
GGTCTGGGTAATGTATAACATAGAACCCAAGGGAGGTATCTCGTCGCAGGTGACATCGGTGTGCCAGCCGTTGCCTGCGGTATATGTAGAATCTTTGGTGGTTTTAACCCGCAGCACTTCAGGGTCGCCACCATAACTGTGTTGCATAGGGTGTACGTGCAGCGAGCCAAACTTGCGGGCAAATGTCTTGTGTTGCTCTTGGTTTATGTGTTGATCTCTAAACACCACCACCTTCCAGTCTAACCAGGCCTGGTAAATTTCACTGAACTGCTCGTTGGACAAAGGCTTAGACAAGTCGACACCCGCGATTTCGGCACCAATATGTGGTGTGAGGCTGTCGACGCCAATGGTCTGGAATCCTTCTATAACTGCCATCATGATCTCCTTATTCGGGTAACCCGAGTACGCGTTTTGCGATAATATTGGATTGAATTTCGTTGCTGCCGCCGTAAATAGTTGTGGTGCGTAAGTGTAACCACTCTTCGGTGGCTTTCAGTTCATTGTTATCAAAACCTACCGCTTCATGTGCGCCCAAGCCTTTAAATCCCATCAGCTCTCGCTTCAATTCGGCAGTGTCTTGTTGCATGGCAGCACCTACCAGTTTGAATATGGAGGTTGCAGCACCCGGAATACCTGATTTGTTTTCTTCGTTAGCGCGTTGTGCGGTAAGTTGGAATGCAGAACGTTGCATATTTAAATTCAAAATTTTGCGTCGCACACTTGGGTCATCAACTTTCCCTTGATCTTCACCTACGTATTGCTTGGCGATACGCACAATGCCTGAGCTTGGGTTGGCCGCGCGTGCACCACCAGTCAAACCACCAATGCCCGATCGTTCAAACTGCAACAGACGTTTACCCACAGTCCAACCTTTGTTGAGCTCTCCGATCAGATCGTCTTTTTGTGCAACGGCATCGTCGAAGAAAGTTTCACAGAAGGGTGATGAGCCTGAAATGAGCTTAATGGGCTTTGTTGTCACCCCAGGTTGGTCCATGGTCAGCAACATAAAACTGATGCCTTCATGTTTAGGCGCATCCGGGTCTGTGCGCACTAGGATGAACATCCAGTCGGCAGTTGCTGCACCGGAAGTCCAAATTTTCTGGCCATTGATTAAGAAGTGATCGCCATGGTCAACAGCTTTGGTGGACAAGGCTGCGAGATCTGAGCCTGCGTTAGGTTCTGAGTAACCTTGACACCATTGAATTTCGCCCCGGGCAATTTTTGGGATGTGACGTTCTTTTTGCTCGTCGGTGCCATATTCCAACAACGTTGGGCCGATCATTGAAGTGCTCATACCCATTAACGGTGAACGTGCCTTGATGACTGCCATTTCTTCGTACAAAATTTTCGCGAAAGCAGGGCTTAAACCGCCGCCGCCGTACTGGGTGGGCCAAGTGGGCACGGTCCAACCTTTTTCTGCACAGCGCTCTAGCCAAACAGCGACGTCGGGTTCCAAGGTAATTTGAGTTGAGCCATTGGGTATTTGGCCGGGTCCGCGTGCACCTTCAGGACAGTTTTGAGCCAGCCACCCAGCAACGTCTGCTCGAAATTCCTTTGATTCACTCAACTTCTTATCCTCATCTATATTTCACTAGTGTGCTTGGAACGCTAAAAATATGTCCATCGAAAACTTTACTCGGTATAGACTGTTGATTCCAGTGTTGGTGAAGGCTGAATCCTATGAGCATAGCGGTAGTACCGTTCTCACTCGAAGATACATCCGGTGCAAATATCAGTTTTCCAGGTCAGCGTCCTAGCCTGGTCTGCTTCGTCAAAGAAGATTGTCCAACTTGCCATGCGGTGATGCCGGTACTGGCAGAGTTGTATCAAGTCTATCAGGGCAATCTAGACATACACGTGATTGGCCAAACCCAGCAAGGCAATACGGTGTTGGAAAATCAGTACTCCCCACCTTTTTCCCTGCTCGATGATTCAACCCTGAAAGTCTCTTTCGCCACTGATATCGAAATAGTACCGTCATTGTTTTGGACAGATGAACACGGTCAGACCACCCAGTGCTTGGTAGGTTTTGTGCGTGATGAATGGCAGCAATTGTGTGCAGATCTTGATCTCGTTTTTGAGACTAACTCCAGCGATATTGATTGGAGCGCATTTCCCGAATGGCGAGCAGGCTGTGGCTCGATGTCTGCTGATCCGCTGATTGCTGACAGGCTCAGGGCACAATCGCAGAATAGCCCGTTGCGCGCGCGCAAGATTGATATTGGCAGTGGCGATGACGATTTTGAGTTTATGTTTGATCAAGGCTTCTCGGATGGTTTGCCCCTAGTACCGCCGACCCCGGAACGAGTGTTGCGTATGCTTGCTGGTAGCAATCGAGATCCACAAGAAGTGTTGGCGATTATGCCGCCGAACATGGGTGAGGTGACGGTAGAGAAAGTTGCGATAAATGCCGTTATGGCTGGCTGTATGCCGCAGTACATGCCGATTATTAACACGGTAGTGCAGGCTATCTGTACGGATGAGTACAATATTCACGGCGTTATGGCGACAACCATGGGAGCCAGTCCGGTGATTGTGGTGAATGGACCCATACGCGAACAAATTGACATGAACATGAAGCTAGGTGCCTTGGGGCAAGGTAATCGCGCCAATGCCACCATTGGTAGGGCGGTACGTTTGCTGTTGCGAAATATGGGTGGTGCGCGTCCAGGTGGTACTGAACGATCAACTTTGGGTAATCCGATGAAATTCACCATGTGCTTTGCTGAATGGGAAGAGCGCAATCCCTGGCAACCGTTGCATGTTGAGCGTGGTTTCAATGCAAGCGATTCGGTGGTGACCATCTTCACTATGACGAGTGGTCCAACACTTATAGTTGATCAAGACTCACGCTCCGCAGGGGCGTTGGCAGGAACCATGGGATTGTGTTTAGAAGCAGCCTTTAATCCCAAAGCACACTATGCAACTGATTGCTTGTTAGTAGTGGTGCCGGAACACATCGATACGCTGATGCGAGATGGGTATAGCAAGGCAGACCTGCGCCAAAGAATCCAAGAGGTCACTGCACGACCTATTCGTGAATTGGTTGCCGACGATGTCTCCGGTACAGGGTTCAAAGCAGAAGTGGCAGCCTCGATGAGTGAAGAGCAGCTCGATAGACGGCTGCCTAAGTTTAAGTCAGAAGATGACATTCACATTGTGGTTGCCGGGTCTGAAGCGGGGAAATTTTCCGCTGCATTTCACGGCTGGGCAACTGGGGAGATCGGCTCGATATCGGTTTCCCGCAAGATCGACGAAATATAACCTAATGAAAAGTTCTAACCGTAGGAGTTGTCAAATATGACCACCATTTTAGACCCGACCGACGAAAGGGTGCCCGTGGAGAGAAGTATTACACCTCGTCCGCATAACATTTCTGGCACCGTGGCTTTGCTCGATATCTCTAAGCCACGGGGTAGTGTGCTAATTGATCGCTTGCAGGAACTGTTGCAGCAGCGATTGCCTGACGTCACTTTTAACCGCTATGCCAAGCCAACTTTTGCCAAGCCGGCACCGGACGAGCTTCGCCGTCAAATTCAGGCAGAAAATGATTTTGTAGTTGAAGCATTAGCTGACTGAGGCTCTTGTACCACGTGCAGTTTGCATGACACGGTATGGTTTGAGATTCAGGGCACGCCTGCAGTCTCTATTGCTTCATCAGAATTTGTTGATGCCGCTGAAACCCAAGCTCGAGCATTAGGTATGCTTGATGCACAACGCGTCTTTGTTAGTCACCCGATTCAAGATGCCAATGATGAAGAAATGCGCGCTAAGGCAGATGCCATTGTGGATGGGGTTATTAACGCGTTAACAACTTAGAGTGCTTCTAAGCGAAGCAGTTGCTGTTCAACGGCGGCTGCTCGGTCAGGCTGATAGATGAGTACCAAGCCTGTGGCTGTTTGGTCATGGGCGGCCGTGATGTTTATGCTTGCACCAACCTGCTGAACCCAAACTAACCCTTGAGAAGTTTCTAACACGCCTTTGGCGCGTTCAATCACAGACGCCAGTTCGAGTAACGCTTGGTAAAGTACTTGGCGGTTTATGGTTTTACTTAAAGCCACTGTTCTAGTGGTAAATTGTGGTGGGTTTCTCTTGGCTAATGTAGGTTGCGTACTTGCGTCTGCATGCGCTATTGAAGATTTGCTAGACAGTAGTGTGATGATTTCATCTGTTTGTGCATTAACTTGAGTGGCTTTGCTTGTTAGTATGAAGTCAGGATTCATATCTCTTTTTGATATTACTAAAACGTCTGCTTGCTCCATTTGATCTTTAACAAGGTATCCAATGTATTTGTCATTGCAATTTTGTACGTGATTGACCGCATCTATCACCACGAAGCAAGCGCGGGGGTGAAACCCTGGGTAGTGGCACTGGGCTTTGAGCTTTGCCGGGGAAGCGACGCCGCTGGCTTCCATGAGTATATGTTCAATGGCCTCATGACCAAGGCGTTCCAACGACTGGCTAAAGTCATCTTGAATAGTGCAGCACACACAACCGTTGTTTAGACCAATGACTTGCCCGTCTGCTGATGCTGCGCGGATCATTTTGGCGTCGATATTTATGTCACCAAAATCATTGACCAGAATTGCCAGGTTGGAAAGATCTATTTTTGTATGCAGTAGCCGGTTTATTAGGGTTGTTTTGCCCGCACCCAGATAGCCAGCAACGAGAGTGATAGGAATGCTCAAATTGGGAAAACCTTACCTTCGAAGACGGTGGCTACGATTTTAATGTCACGGATATTGAGTGCTTGTATTGCCAATGGATCTTCATCGAGAACAGTAAAGTCGGCATACTTGCCGGCTCGTATGCTCCCAGTATCGTTCGCAATGCCTAATACGTGAGCTGCATTGATAGTGATTGCTTGTAGTGCTTGCTCTGCACTTATTTTTTCTTGAGCACACATGACGTCACCTTTGTGGTTCAATCGGTTGATCGCTACCCAGGCACTGTTGAGAGGCTCTGCTGGCGCCATGGTGAAGTCTGAGTGCAAGGT
>JAADHW010000155.1 GCA_013151695.1 Gammaproteobacteria bacterium | reverse complement strand
CTGACCAACAACTACCACGGTCTCATATGGGCGGATTGGAAGTTGGTGAAAATCGGTGGCTACACGGGCTTAGTGGTAGAGCATGGCACTTGGTTTTATATCCATGCGATGTATTGCTACACATTGATATTGATGTCGACAGCTATTTTGGTTTTCACCTTGACCCAGTTCCAACAACATTATCAAGTTTTATTGGCAGCCATATTTGCCCCCTTAATCGGTCTTGCAACAAATCTATTCAGCCTATCCCCACTCAACCCTTATCCGTGGTTAGACATCACCTCTTTAGGGTTTTTGTTCGGTATCTGTATTCTCGACCGAGGGATCTTGCAATATGGGATACTGAACAGACTGCCTGTGGTGCGTGACAATGTCGTAGAACAGCTGAGCGACCCCGTTCTGGTCATCGACCATGCAGGCACCATCATAGACGCAAACCTCGCAGCGGTAGCTGCATGGCCAATCCCCAAGGGTATTCTCTTCACGCCAATCAACAACATTGTGTTGAAATTGCCGTTGGAGAATCTACAACGAACCCAATCTAATTCAGAACTGACCATTAACCATCGTGCCTACGAGGTATCATCTACTCCTCTGGACAGCTCCAACGCGCAATCAGATCTCGCCTTGGTATTTCGTGACATCACAGAACGTCAAGAAGCACAGCGGAAACTTCGCGAGATGACCGACGAACTTGAACGCATGGCCCACACTGATGGCTTAACAAATTTGTTTAATCGACGGTATTTCATGCAGCGCTTGAACGAAGAATTCGAACGCGTACGCCGACATGGCAGCGTACTGTCTGTACTCATCTTTGATTTAGATCACTTCAAAAAAGTAAACGATTCTTATGGTCATGATGTCGGCGACGCCGTATTGGTTTCAGTTTCTGCCGTCGCCAATCAAGTCAAACGTGTTACCGATATCGCCTGTCGTTTAGGTGGAGAAGAATTTGCACTGTTGTTACCGGAAACGTCCAAAGACGGAGCCGTCAAACTAGCCAATCGCCTACGCAAGGGGATTGAACTTTACCCCTACAAAGACCTGGTCGGTTTTCCTCTAGCGGTCTCCGCAAGCATCGGCGTCGCCACCGCATGTCAACAAGGTAATGCCCCTGAGGCCATATTAAAGGTCGCCGATAGGGCCCTATACAAAGCTAAAAACGGCGGCCGCAACATGGTTTGTTTCGGTATCGACTAGCCTTATTCGCTGGCAGCGGCAAAGTCTACATCTTGCATAAGCAGTTGCTCGGCGACATACGTGGCAAGGCGGTAATATTCAGGCGCAGTGTCAAGTTTCACCAGATAGTCCCCCTCCTCATCTTCGGTATTCTTGAAAATACTTAACCTATGTACCTCACCGGCTGAATTAGTTTCAATTTCAGCGATGATATTTGAATTCTCTATCGCAGCCTTTTCAGCCCGGCCCAGCACTCGCAAGGTTTTATACCTGTTGGCATACGTGGTCACCGTTTCTTGATTCGCGGCATCACCATTAATCAACCAACCCTCATCGCTCAAGCTCAAATTCTCGCGCCGATCGGTTTCATCTCGAAAGTGAACAGATATCGTTTCAGGCGATTGCTGAACTGCGAGCAAACGTTTGTCCAACCAACTGTCCGGGTCCGTTGCTAATTCATAGTTGGACAATGCAACGCTGTAGACATTATTTTCCAGCGCTCGTCGAACGTGCACTTTCTGAAAACCAGGTGAAGTGCCCAAATAAAGATCTCCAGCAAGGTCACCTGCAATATAGAGTTCTACATGTCTCTGGAAATTTTCTTCGGCAACTTCAAACCTCGTGCTGCTAGCAGAGCTTGTGGCTACCGGCCATGGTGATGACAACCCTGCCAACTTATCGATTATCGTGGCGATTTTATCCGTGTCTGCGGGGGATGTTGTATCTTCCTCTTCCTCTGCCCCTGCATATTGCACAACCCAATCTTGCTCATCCCGGCGCAATAAGGTGCTTGTTTCACTGTCGCTGATTTCTATTTTTGTAATCGCTTGAGGATCAATATCGAGCAAAACCGACTCGCTATTGTCTTGCGAGCCACCGCCAAACCAGAACCCAGCAATTAGAACAATTTGCACAATCACCAGGCCAAACAGCAATCCTAATCGCGTATTCATGTTTGTTCTCCGGTGGCGTGTGCCAACCACTCACGTTGATATCGCGTTCGCGAGCGAACTCTGGCACGAAAGACAAACATAACAACAAACACACCGAGTAACGCTAATGCATAGTTAAGGTATTCAAGCATCGACTGCTCGCTAACTTCCATACCGGGCAAGGTTCGATTGAAATTGCCTCGCGAGCGAATACCAATGAGATTTTGGTCTTCAAGTGCCCAATCCACAACATTCGTTAACATCTGTACAGAGTTTCCATACACCGTGCCATCGGCTGAGCCCAGCATGCGCATGGTCTCATCTGCCAAAAAGTCATTGGAGCCGAACACCAACAATCGTGCCGCTTCAGGAGACCTGCCGATCACGCTGGAAAGCACACCAAGGCTAAGCGTATCGTCTTTCGAACTACCCGCCTCAGCGTCGCTGTTAGCATCATTTTTGTCTTGTTCAGCAGTTAACAAGGGTGACACCTTGCCAGTGTAGTAGCTCTCGAAACGACCTTCTAAGGCCACGCCTAAATTGTGTGAGCCCTGCTCTCCCACAGGGCTGAAAGCAGATACACCATCTTCTGAATATCGAGGCATGATATTGGTCTCCTCGGACAACCAGCTATCAGGGCTGCTGCGCAATAGCGGTGTCACAACAATACCTTCTCTTTCTGCCACGCCTACGGGTGACGCCCATGAGAACGTAATTTGCGGGATGCCAGTATTGATCGGGGAGTCTTCATTTAGACCTTCACCGCGAACATCAATAAAATAGGGGTAGTCCAACATGACCAGGTCTTGAAAACTGAAGCCACCAACCTCACGAGTGATGGGAACCGGAAAGGCAGAGTTTTGTGGGTCCATGACCAACGAGCGACCTAGTTCGACGCCTTGATGCTTTAGCCAATCAACTAAGCCACTGGTGCGCACTGAAGCTTCCAGGCGACCTTCTACCGGTTGGGTAACAAAAGCTGCCGTAGACACAACTACCGTACCCCCCTTCATCAGAAATTGGTCAATGGCAAACACCTGCAGATGATCAAGCTCAATGGGGTCAACTACCACCAGCAAATCTGCTTTCGAAGGCACTACTCCAGACTTCAAATCATCTGTTATGACATCAAAGTCGCTGGTAAGAAAACTTTGCAACTGAGTAAATTCATTGCTGGGTGTTGTGCCTTGTTGACGCATATACACAGGCACCACAGGAGGCGCACTGAGCACCACAGATTTCAATAACCCACTGGCAAAACGTTTTAATCCTTCATCTATACCTCGCCTCAAACCGTCTGCGGAAAGGCTCGGTGGTATCGGTATTTGTACCACGGTGTCTGCACCGCGCAAGGTCAAGTAAAAGTAGAAACGCGCTTCGTCAAACAAACTCGTGGCCATGGGTTGAAAGCCATATTGTGCGGCAATGTCCAAGGCTATTTGTCCATCCCCTGCATTAGGATCAGCCAAGTCGGATGAGAATTTATCACCACCCTCAAGCGCCAACTCAGCCAGCACCTCATTGACAATTTGCTTGAACTCAACCAAAGGCTCAGGCAAGAACTCATCGTTGGAAACATAGCCAACAAACTCTACTGGCTCAACAATGTTGTCAAAGACAGAACTGCCACCTTGGAAACCATAAAGAACCTTCTTTATACTGCGAGTCACATCAAATTCCGGGTTCTTTAGCTGCACATCAATGTCGGTTTCACCCTGAGCTTTGACTTCAATGAGATCGCGAAAACTCAACACCTCATACTGATCACCGTAGAGCACCAGAATGTCGAAGTAAGAGTTGACCAGACTCGCTTGATATCGATCTGCAATTTGAAAGGGCACTGCACGAATGCCATATTTGGTATTGGCTTCATCTTCGAGTTCAGGCGCAGACGCCGGGTCAATAATCTCAACCCGAACGTGGCCACCACCCGCTATTTCGTATTCTTTCAGTAGATCTTTCATACGCGGCACCAATGGCGCCAGTAGCGGGTGCGTTTTAGCGCTAAAATAACCTCGTATCAGAAGTGGTTCTTGTAGTTGGTTCAAGTAACCTCGAGTTGCATCTGAAATGCTGTAGATGCGCCCTTCGGTCATATCAAATCGCAACACACTGACATTGTTTAGCCACACGTTACCGAGCAGAAAGTTAAGCACAAGCAAACCTGTACCCAAACGCCATCGATCATGTAATTTCTTATTGCCATCCGCAGCCCATCTTTCTTTTTCCAAAGCAAAGACATTCATCGCCAAGAAAGAACCTAGAATCGAAAGATAAAAATACAGATCACGTACATCAAGTACACCTCGCGTTATCGATTCGAACCGCGCGCCGCTGCCTATAGCACTCAACAGATCTTGCTGCCATCCGCCAAACAAGTCTGTAATGGTGCCACTACCCAACAGATAGAAAATTCCACACAAAAGTGATGTAACAATCAGACTCACAATTTGGCTGTCTGTGCGAGCACTAACAAACAGACCAATGGCTATGTAGGCCCCGCCCAGCAATAGAGAGGCAACATAACCCGCAAATACTGGACCCCAATCCAGGTCACCGATGACTGCAACAGTGATCGGCAACGGCAAGGTCAGCAATAATGCGATGGCCAACAGAGACCAACAAGCCAAGAATTTCCCAATCACAAACTCCCATGTACTCACAGGAACAGTGACAACAAACTCTAATGTTCCCGAACGCCGCTCTTCACTCCACATACGCATGGTGATAGTGGCTGTGAAAAAAATCAGCAGGATAGGGAACCATTCAAATAACGGCCGCACATCTGCAATATTGCGCGCAAAAAATGCCTCTACCCAAAAGAATATAAATAAACTCGCGACCAAGAATGCACCAAGAAACAAATACCCCACCGCAGAAGTGAAGAACAATGTGAGTTCTTTTCGTATTTGAGAGATCAAGCTAAGCTGCATTTTTAACTCCGGTTGACGTTTCTGTCACTTCCGCGAACAGCGTCTCTAGATCTCGAACTTGAGGCGTCAACTCGTAAATCGCAATTTGTGCCGCTACCAAACAATTGGCGATGGCAGCAACACCCGCCTCAATTTCAACACCCGTGTCATGGTTGAGGCCGATACGCCACATACCGTCTTGTAACGCGGCCACCTCGGCAATTTGGGGCACATCGGCCAGCGCCGAAACCAGGTTTGCATCAGTGCTGGTTCGAACCCGAACCAAGGTTGTTTTTTGTAGTTCTTCTAGACGTTCATCTACCACCACCTTGCCCGCATTCAAAATAATCGCTCTATCACACATGGCATTCACTTCCTGCATGATGTGGGTAGACAATATGACCGTAGCGTTTTGGGACAGCGACCGAATCAAACCACGCATCTGTTGAATTTGATTTGGGTCCAAACCATTAGAAGGTTCATCTAAGACCAGCACCTTAGGTTTGTGCAGTATCGCCTGCGCCACACCTACACGTTGTTTGTATCCGCGGCTGAGGGTTTGAATTTCATCAAAAGCCTTTTCCTCTAAACTCGTTGAAACCACCACTTGCGCTACACTGCTGCGAATATCATTGGCGGCTAAGCCTCTTAGCTGGGCAACGTGGGACAAGTAATCTACGACGGTTAATTCTGGATACAGGGGTAAACTTTCTGGCAGATAACCTATTCGTGACTGCACAGCATTGCCATGCGCCTGAACATCTAGACCATCAATTTTTACCTGGCCTGCTGAAGGCTCAAGAAAACCTGTGAGCATCTTCATAATGGTGGTCTTTCCCGCGCCATTGTGTCCTAACAAACCCACAACCTCACCGGGGCCAATATTAAAAGATACATCGTCCACCGCCGCAAAATCTGCGTAGCGGCGAACCAGGTTCTTTACCTCTATCATCTACATCTCCTTTAGATTGCAGGCGTACGATCTTTTCAAAGTTGGCCAAAATAGTAAGTTTGAAAAATATATCAAGGGATAAATGTACTGAACCTGTTACAAATTGCTACGATGCTCGATTATTCAGGACACGACGCAACATGAACATAGCCGGCCCAGCAGGGAACCTCGATGCATTCCATGAATGTGCGACCAACGAAAAAACCATCACCGCCGTGTTGTGTCACCCACATCCCCAGTATGGAGGAAACATGCATGATGCGGTACTTGACACCATTGCAGGGGTACTGTTGGGTCAAGGGATCAACTGTTTGCGCTTCAATTTTCGCGGTGTCGGCAACAGTGCTGGTAGTTTTGACAACGGCGTGGGCGAAATTGAGGACCTCACCGCCGCAGCTCAATGGGTTACCAACGAATACCCCCGGGACAAACTATGGCTTGCAGGATACTCCTTTGGTTCATCCATCGTATGGCAAGGACTCAACACACTAACCCCGACGCGCACCTTGCTCATAGCTCCACCAATGGGTGTGATGCCATTTGCCGGGGAACCTCCCACCGATGCTCAGGTCATAGCCATCGCGGGTGATCAAGATGACTACGTCGATACGCAGAAGTTTTCGGACTGGGCAGAGGTCGAGACATTCTTGATTCCCGGTGCCGACCATTTTTTCAACGGCTCGCATGACCAACTGGCGCAGTGCATCACTACCGCTATAACAACCTAAACCACAACCGCACCGGTGATTGTTTCGTGGAAAAAGAACAGGCCCATATAGGTAGCGAGCCCCACCACAATTGGTAACCACAGTTCGCTCATCACCAACTTGTTACGACCTGTTAAAATCGCCCAGAATGGGACGTTCGAGGTCACGCTGGCATATATGCGCCAAGCTTCGCCCATGGTTTGTGACTTTTTAACGTCCATCAGCATCGATCCAGCGCCGCTCACAATCACAAAACCACTGAAAAATATCACCGATACCCAGTCTCCATTGGCGATCACATGGGTAACTCCCCAAACAATCACCGCCCATTGAAACGGGTGTCG
>JAADHW010000286.1 GCA_013151695.1 Gammaproteobacteria bacterium | reverse complement strand
GATGACTAAGAAGTAAACAGGCTTATTGGTAAACTATAATTCGAATTTGGACTCGTAATAGGAGTGTTTGATTGAACAAAAAATTGTTGGAAACTTATGCATTAGCGGTATGTTTTGTTTCTATGGGGTGTCTGAGTATATTTGGTGGGATATTTCTATATTCCGTTGTTGAGATATTTTTTCCAGAAGAAATGAATTCGCCAAGAATGCACTACCCACCACAGCTGTATAATCAAGGCGCTGTAAATATTCATCCGACGGTACCGCCAATTGCAGGTCAACGGTTACCCCCCTCATATGAAAAAGAACAATCTGAAATAGATGTAGGTGAAATTAATACACAAGCCAGTAAAAACATCAGGCAAGATATTGAGGTCGCAAATAGTTATATGAAATCTCAATCAATTATGAGCATGGTTAGGTCTGCTATCGTTGTTCTTATTTCTTCATTGGTGTTTGCTTTTCATTGGCGTATAGCCAAGAGGGCACGTAATTGATATCACACCTAACAAAAGTAATAAACTCGGACATTCTCTAAGTCCAAACCCAAGTGAGAAAACAGTAGAAGCCCAGCACAGGCCACAAGAGTCAGTGTTGGGTGCTTTCTTCCTCTCACTGCCGAAATTTTGCTCTGATGGGGTAGCATAGGATTTGTAATGGCACGATTATTCAAGTCGGCTGGCTGTTGATATTACATAATCTTTAGAGAGCGACCTTTGCTTAAGGCGACTTAGGCTTTGTTCGTATTCAATTTACTCCACCGGTTTACGCTATGTTGCTACGTGTTAATGGTCAGTCCGTGTCTGTGCCAGATTCCTTGAGTGATTCAAGTTTGCTTGATTTGCTGCGGGATCGTCTTGGCCTGAAAGGCACAAAATTTGGTTGTGGAAAGGGTTTGTGTGGTGCTTGTACCGTACACGTCGACGGTGTTGCTATGCGATCGTGCTTGTTAACGCCTCGCTTTATCGAGCAGCAAGAGATTACCACCATTGAAGGTCTGGCAGACACCGTACCTGAAGATGGGCTGCATCCGCTGCAACGCAGCTGGATCGAAGAATCGGTGCCTCAGTGTGGTTATTGTCAACCTGGTCAAATTATGGCGGCCGCCTCGCTGCTCAAACAAATACCCAACCCCAGCAACGAAGAGATTGAAGCTGGCATGTCCGGCAATATTTGTCGTTGTGGAACTTATCAACGCATCCGCTCGGCGATACGCCGTGTGGCGACAGAAACGAACGAGTAATCCGATGGCAGGTATAGACTTTCAAAGGCGTCGGTTTCTTCTGAATACCGGATGGATTGCAGCAGGTGTCACTGTTCTTTCTTCTTGTAGTAACGGCCTAATCCCCATACTTCCATTTTCTGACCCGCCAGCTATGAGCGATAGTGGTGGTTGGGTGCAGTTTTTACCTTCCGGCAAAGTTCGGTTTTTATGTCCGCGTGCCGAGATGGGGCAGGGAATTTCTGTTGGGTTAACACAAGTGGTTGCGGCGCAGATGAATATTGCACCGGAGAATATCGAATGTGTACTGCCGTCAACAGACCAACTGGCGCCGGTCATGTCTACTGCGGGCAGTGAAAGTATGGCTGAGTTTTTTGCACCGACAGTTTATGGTGCTGCGCTGCTGTGTGAACTGTTGAGAAAAAAAGCAGCGCTTAAGGCTGGCGTTCAAGTCGAAGAAGTTAACGATGCGCAAGACAGCGGTGGTGCGTTTGTTACCCAGGGTGGGGTACGCATTGCTTACGCTGAGCTGGTTTCAGATGAAGCGATTGTTCTGGCTGAAGATGATGACATAAGCGAAAATCTTGTGAGCGTTGACACTGTTCGTCGGCGAATAAAGGCGGCCCGGGATCTTAACTGGAATCGTCCAGAGTTGTCCGACATCGTCACTGGCCGCATGGCCTACAGCCGCGATGTGGAAGTGCCCGGAATGTTGTATGGGCAAGTCCTAAAAGCTGCCCCTTTCGGCGGTAAACTCGGCGAGGTTGATCTTGATGCTATTCAATCAATGCCTGGAGTTGTCAAAGCATTTATCGATCAGTCAAAAAACTGTGTTTGTATCATCTGTAGCGGCCCCTTTGATCTGCTTGCCGCCGTGCAATCGGTTGAAACAAATTGGCCTGTTCCAGCACCTTACCAACAACAGAAATTAGACGCTGTAATGGACGTTGAAAAGTATCGGGGCGAAGATGACTTTGAGCATACCATAGTAGAAAAGGGTTCCAGGCAAACAGATTCTAATGCAGATTTAGACGCTCGTGGCTTAAAGAAGATAGCCGCAAGGTACAAAACACCGATGGCTGGACATGCCGCGATGGAACCGCGCAGCGCTATAGTGCACTTTACGCCGAAAAAAACCGAAGTCTGGGGTGCGTCGCAAAACACTCATTTTGTGCGCGACCGAGTAGCGCGCATTACCGACCAGGAAAAAGAGCAAGTCACAGTTTATGCTCACCGACTTGGAGGTGGCTTTGGTGGTCGCATTTTGTGCCAAGCGGCGGAAGAGGCTGCTCTTTTGTCAAAGTCTGTTGCAAAGCCTGTTAGGGTTCAGTGGTCACGTGAAGATGAATTTCAGCACAATCCGGTGCAACCACAGTTTGACCATCACATTGAAGCCACAATTACTGAGGACGGCAGGCTAGAAAGCTGGGAGCAACATTTCACCACGTCGCCCATTATATTTGGCTCTGCGGTGTTGCCAAGACACATTCAGCGTATTGTCGACTTTACTCAGGAAGATGGATCACCCCGAGGCGCGTTGCCAAATTATCAGATTCCGAACCTATATATTCGCTACTCGGATATCCGCACTCCGTTGGTCACCAGTGCTTGGCGTGGTTTAGGCGCGGCACCAAATACGTTTGCCAAGGAATGTATGGTTGATGAGCTTGCCGCGATGCTTAAGCTTGATCCCATTACATTAAGAATTAGAAATTTGGGAGATGAACAAAAGCGCCTAATTCATGTTCTAAAATCTGTAGCTGACCTAAGTGGGTGGGAGACAAACAAGCCTGCACCTAATTATGGGTTTGGCGTTGCCGCAACAATTTATAAACAAACCCCTGTTGCAGTGGTAGTGGAAGTTTATGTTGATCCTTCGAGTCATGAGATAAAAGTGACCCGAGCCTGGTGTGCCCAAGATTGTGGATTGGTTATAAGCCCGGACCAGGTTATCGCTCAAGTGCAAGGTAACGTAGTTTGGGGTATCTCGATGACTCTAAAGGAAAGCCTCAAAGTAAAAGATGGGCGTTATGAGTCTACTAATTTTGATAGCTACTCTGTGGCACGGATGTCTGATGCGCCTGATGTTGAGGTTAAGTTGGTTGAACATGAAGGCGACCCTCCTATTGGTGCTGGCGAGCCCGCCCTTGCGCCAACCCCTGCCGCCATCGCAAATGCAGTGTTTGCGGCTACGGGCAAGCGCCTCAGAGAGCTGCCCCTGTCTTTCTAGAGCCTAGTGTCCAGGCTCCACCTGGACCGTTTGATAATTTGTTAGTCATGGCACAAATATGCAAGACTCAAGCGCTTTCAGTATTTACTCTTGTTGAACTAACAATTAGGTTCTAAATCAAGAGGGGAGATATGAGAAGGTTTATAGCAAGTACAGGCTTTCTGTTGTTAACGATATTTGTTGCTCAGTCTGTGCCCGCTGCGGAATCGAGTCCGTCTCGCGGAGTGATAGAAGAGATTGTTGTAACCGCGCAAAAGCGTGAACAGAATATACAAGATGTTGGTATCTCCATGGCTGCGTATAGCGGCGACCAATTACAGTCGTTGGGCATTGATGGCATTGAGGGTCTGGCCGGAGACATACCTAATGTACAACTATTTGAATTGTCGGGTGGTGGTGTTCCAATTGTTGTTATCCGTGGGGTTGGTCTCAATAACTTCCGCATTAACGACTCGCCTACCACGGGAGTTTATGTGGATGAGGTGTATCAGGTTTCCATTGCCCAGCTTGGCTCGACTTTGTTTGACATTGAGCGGGTTGAAGTTCTTAAAGGTCCGCAAGGTGGGCTTTATGGGCGCAACGCGGTGGGTGGCGCGATACGGTATTTGTCGAAGAAGCCTAGTTTTGAACAAAACGAAAGTTATGCAACCGTGGGATATGGGCGGTTTGCTAAGCGTGAGGCTGAGGGTGGCTTTGGCGGTCCGATCTCAGATGTCCTTGCAGTGCGCATTTCTGGTCGCATTGTGAAAAGTGATGACACTGTTTTTGAAAGTCCGATAGGCGGTTTTGATCATGGTGAAGAAGATCGTTGGGCTGCTCGAGCGATGCTTAGCTTTCAACCTAGTGATACTTTTTCTCTAGACCTTAAGTTGCATGGCGGCGGCGATCAGTCCGAGTTACCGCTGATGCGTCCGATTGGTGCTTATGAGCCAGGCGTACCCACGTTCATTCCTGGCGTGACAAGCAGCAGGTTAGCGGGTGATTTCTGCTCATCTTTTTTGGCAGGAGGGCGTGAACCAAACCGCTGTGTCATAACAAGTGGAGAAACGCCAGAATCTCTCGGTGTCTATGGCAGATATGATGGTGCGACACTGCGACGGCCGCGATTAGATTCGGATTGGTGGGGGCTGAATTTGATTGGTGTGTGGGCATCAGACAACTACACCGTAAAATCGATCACTGCCTACGATCAGTTGGACTATCTTCGCCGTACCGATCAAGACGCCGGTCCTCTGGCCCAGCAGGAAATTACCTATGTTTCCGATATTGGGTCCTGGTCTCAAGAGCTGCATGTTACCTATGACGCGGGCGGCGCGGTAACCGGGCTATTTGGCTTCACGTATTCACAAGATACCCTTGAAGAGACAACATTCCTTGACGGAAGTGAGGGTCTATTTACCTTCGTTTTTGGTACCGACTCCGTTGAAAATCCCTATGAACAAGATACCCAGGCGTTTGCCGCTTTTGGTCGCGTTGACTGGATGTTTGCCGATGACTGGAACGTTGGCGTAGAAGCCCGCTACACCACAGAAGATAAAGAGTTTTCTGGCGGAACCTTTTTTGTAGATCAAGGTAACTTTGTCAACC
>JAADHW010000377.1 GCA_013151695.1 Gammaproteobacteria bacterium | reverse complement strand
TGACCGAGCATGCCATCTAACAATCCTGTACACCCATTATCCGTGACCATGTTGTTGAGGGCTTGGCGTGCTTTTGCACTGAAAAGTTTTGGTGCGAAAGGTGCTGTGTCCATAAGAATGGCCGAACGAAAACGGTGGGGATGGGCAAGCAAGGCACGTATCACCACCATGCCACCCAAGGAATGGCCCAAAATATGACAACAGTTGACCTCCATCGCATCCAAAAAGCCAATCAGGTCAGCCGTCAAGCTGTACAAGTTGTAGGGGCCAATGTTGCTAGACTCGCCATGGCCACGTTGGTCATAGGCAATCACGCGATGCTTGGTGGCAAACCAGTCCAGTTGATCATGAAAATCTAATTTGGAGCCCGTGAAGCCGTGTACCAAGACGAATGTCTGGTCAGCAGTGGTATCGCCTGAGCCGGTGTCGTGGAAGGCTGTATGGATGTTGCCATTAGTGGTGAATTGAGTTGTGTGCACTAATTCGTTTCCTTGATTTCAAATGTCCAACTAGTGGGGTTGTTGCTAAACACATCACCTATGAAAATTCTAGTATGGCACGACCTTGTATTTGTCCCGACTGTAAGGCATCTGTTGCTTCATTGATTTGCTCTAAGGTGTATCGAGCGGTGATCATTGCATCCAGATTTAATTCGCCATTGTCCTCCCATTCGAGGAAGCGGGGAAAGTCTCGATCGGGTGCGCAGGAGCCGCCGATGCTGCCGATAAACTGTTTTTCATTAAGCAAAACGTCGATGGCGTTTAGTTCTACTGGTGTGGTTGGCACACCGACAAGCACCGCTGTGCCGCCTTGGTTAGCCCCAAAATGACCGCTGCGACAGGCGGGAATAATTTGCTCCATGGTTTGTCGAACGCCAATACAATCGAACGCGAAGTCTGCTCCGGAAACCGTTTGTTTGAAGATGTTGTGTTGTCCTTCGTGCGCAGTCAATTCGTGCACGGCAGCCACGGGGTCTACTTCACTGGCGTTTATGCCGTGAGTTGCGCCGAATGCCTTGGCAAAATCGAGCTTCGATTGGTCAAGGTCTACTGCAATAATGGGGTATGCACCGACAATTTTTGCCCCTACAACAGCGGATAAGCCAACCCCACCGACGCCAAAAATAACCACACTTTGTCCAGCTTGAACGTTGGCCGTATTGATTACCGCGCCGGCTCCAGTCATCACAGCACAACCAATGATACAGGTGACATCTTTCTTAATCGTCGGGTCCACTTTAACCACGTACTGTTCGTCACACAGGGTATGATCGGCCCAGGTGAAGACATTTTCCGAAATAGCCAGGCCGTCGCTGACCTCAATAGCAGCAGTTACAGGTAAGGCTGCTGCTGCTTCTGCATTGCGTGGGACCCACGTGATCAGCACGGTATCGCCCTCTTCAACATGGGTGACGTTGCTACCGATCTTTATTACCACGCCAGTTGCTTCGTGGCCCAACACCACCGGATTCTTTCGAGGTCTATGCATTTGATGGAGTTGAGAGTGGCATATGCCTGAAGCGTATTCCTTCACCACTACCTGGGTTGGTCCTGGGTCGGGTAAGGTCAGTGTCTCGATACGTAATATCGATGTGTCCTGTGGTAAAACCACGATATTTGCTTCGGTCCCCATATCTAGCTCCCAAATTAGTAGCCTCATGGTCCCTCGACTGGGCTTTGATAGCAATCACGTGTAGGCTCGCTGTCTATGAGTGAACAATATCGTTTAGTGTTTCAAGGCGAACTGGTAGAAGGTCAGCATGCCGCTGTGGTTAAAAAACGCCTAGCCGCTGTTTTGAAATTGGACGACAAACGTATGTCGGTATTGTTCTCAGGCAAGGTCGTGGTGGTAAAGAAAGCCACAGATGCTAAAACTGCTGCTCGTTACCAACGGGTCTTTAACGAGGCCGGTGGGCGGTTGCGGGTCTTGCCAGTGGAAGATGAGCCAACTCAGGTTGTTGTGCCATCTGAGTCTGATCAGAGTTCACAGCCGCCTGCGCAGGTAACTTCTGTAGAAAGTGCCGCGCAATTGCAAGTGTTACCCGTTGGCAGTCGCATGTTAACCGAAGAAGAACAATCCTCGCCTGTGGAAGTGTCTGTGGATACTGATCATCTGTCTGTTCGCGGCGCCGTGTTTGTTGTGGATGATGAACCGGAGGAAGCATTTTCCCTGCCCAACGTCGACCATATTACCTTGGCAGAATTAGGTGCGATGTTGGGTAATGCCACCACCACTGAGGTGGTTGTTATTGAAATTGAATTTCAATTTGATCTTGCTGAAGTTGGCGCAATATTAGGTTCTGTTGGGCCTGTTGCCGAAGTCGAAGCGGTGCTTAAGGATGTCGACTTCGAGATTGCGGAGCCAGGCGCCAACTTAGATCAACGCGGGCAAAACCCACCGCCAACGCCACCAGATACCAGCCACATTGAAGTTGACAAGCTCTGACTCTCTAGCTGAAGGCTCTTGAGTAGCTGAAGGCTCCGACTAGCTGAGGGTTATTTCTAAGGTTTGATAACCCGATGCCTGCATCGCATTTTGCACGTCGTGTTGATTGTCTAGACACAGTGCAACCATCGAACCACCCACGCCACCGCCGGTAAGCTTTGCGCCCAAGGCACCATGGGTTCGCGCGATGTGTACCAGATCTTCGAGTTCGGGGGTGGAAAGTTGCAGTGCGTTAAGATAGCCATGGCATAAGTTCATGAGTTCACCAACTTCTTCAAGATGCCCACTGATCAACCCTTCATGACCAGCTTCAGTGAGTTGGCCTATTTGATCAAAAATTCCTTCATAACGTGCGGGGTATTGGGTCCATGCTTTGCGTACTCTCGCGACCGCATCTGCAGTTAGGCTTTCTTTGCCCGTTAAGCCTACAACCAGTTCTAAGGGTTGGCCTAAGGTGATGGTCTCGAATTGAGGCTGTTCGTTCACGCGTTTGTATAACAAAGGCGCACCATAGGTAGCCACGGTATTATCCACACCGGAAGGGGTACCATGAGCTGCTTTCTCACATTCAAATGCGAGTTCGTTAATTCGAGCTTCCGCCAGCTGTAGTTTGTAGGTGTGACTGATTGCGCGCAGGATGGCAACTGCGAAAGCTGAAGAGCCACCTAAACCCATGGCACGTGGCACATGGGGAAAGACCTTGATGGTCATACTCTGATCTAGTAGTTCGAGTTGGCCGATCACTTTTGCCAGAGCGCCGGTGAGCCCTTGCGCGTTGTCGTTAACCTTTTGTTCGAGGCCCCAACGCGGAATGAGAATATTGATACCACCAGAGTTTTCTTTCAGCACAAAAGCTTCTACGGCCAAAGGAATTGGCAAGGCGATGGCTGGGCGACCGTAAACTACTGCGTGTTCGCCTAGTAAGATGATCTTGCCACATGCGGCTTGCCGTTCGCTGGCTTCTGGGCGCGTAGCCTTGCGCGCCAGGTTTTTAACAATTTCGTGTGCTTTCCAAACCTTGATTTCACCAGACTCGATGAGACTTTCAACCACGGTTTCGAAATACTCTTCAGGCACCTCGGCTGCACCCGCCACGCTGCGAGCATGCAAATTCATATGATTTTGTTGAATACCATTAGTAGACAATGCACGTAAAGCAGCGAAGTTTTGTGCCAAGCCAATGGTACCCATGATGCCCGCCAACTCAGTTGCATTTGGCGAGCCGAGAAGTCGATGGTTGATACGCACGCTGGGGTTAGATTGTAGCGATCCACCCACCGTGCCTACCTTCATTGGCATGTCAATTTCACCGACCAGATCACCATTGTCGTTTTTGTACCAACGAGTGAGGGCACGATACTGACCGCTTCTGGCAGCGTAGGCGTGGGCGGCGGCTTCTATTGCCCGCCAATCATTGCCGGTTGCGATCGCCACGGCGTCAACGCCGTTCATGATGCCTTTGTTGTGGGTAGTGGCTCGGTAAGGGTCAACCAGGGCGAGGTCATTGGCTAGGATGATGCCGTCGCGTACCTCGTTGCCACTGTAGCCTTTGCCTTCAAGATTGGCAGTGGGTATGCGCACAGATGCTTTACAGATGGCGCGATCGGTTAGGTTGGAAAGGATACGTAGAAAGACCTTGCCGCCGGTCAGAGTTTCGACCAACGAGGCCACGCCTTCGCACATCGAGTTGACCAAGTTGGCACCCATGGCGTCACGTGTATCTACCAGTAGATGTAACACCACCATTTCGCGACCGTCTTGTTCAGCAGTGTGGTGGAACACTTCGATGTCTAGTGCGCCACCACCTCTGGCCACCATTTTGGGGTGTAGGCTATTGGCGAGGGAGAGAATTTCGTCTTTGTGTTGTAGCAGTGATTGCATGGCAATCTCGGGCGTGGTTGTGTCCAATACTGCTTGGACTTGTCCTATTAGCACCGGGTCACTGCATTCAACAGTGTAGCCTCCACCGAGCCGGGCCATGCGTGCCGCCCCAGACAGGCCAGCGACAATAGAAGGTTCTTCTACCACCAAGGGCACCACATAATCTTTGTTGTTGATGAGAAAGTTGAGAGCAACACCCATCGGTAAGCCAAATACACCAACTACATTTTCAATCATTTTGTCGGCATTGTTGAGTTGCAGCTGATGGCTAGAAGTGACCAGTTGCCTGACGTCGTTTTGGCTGAGTAGTCCCCTTTGGTGCAAGGCAGCAATGCGTTCATTGATGCTCATGCGGAAAAAATTTGGGATGCGAGACGAACTCTTAGTCGGTTCAATCGCTGAACTTGACGCCATTGGGGGCAATCTCCATTTCTAATGGGAAAAAGTGCTCGGCAGTTGCCGCTCGGCTAAATGCTTTGAGCGCAGACCTGTCTTCGCTGAAAGCAATTCCAATATCACCACCGCCAGCACCACAGGGTTTGTAGACCAGGCCGTGATGGGCGGCGATTGTAGCTAACCTTTGGTGTTCATGGGTAAAAATATTCAATTTTGCTTGATTGTCCAAATCCGTTAAAACAGCGACATATTCCTCAAGAGTAGACAATTCGAGCGGGTTATCGCACAACATCTGGCTAATTGAGGCGAGACGATCGAGTACGCGCGTATCG
>JAADHW010000239.1 GCA_013151695.1 Gammaproteobacteria bacterium | reverse complement strand
ACGCAGCATTTGAACGAGCTGTGCCACCAGTACATTGTCGACGAACTGAAGTGTATTCCAGCGCCGCTCAATTATGGCGGCGGCGGCGGTCAAATGCCCTACCCGCGGTCTATCTGCACTTCGGTCAACCACGTTGTCTGCCACGGCATACCTACGGATGGGAAGACCCTCAAGGCGACTGACATCCTCAACATAGACATCACGGTCATCAAAGATGGTTATCACGGCGATACCAGCAAGATGTTTAGTCTCGGAGAACCGACAATTCTGGCCAAACGCCTTATGAAGGTAACCCAAGAGTGCCTTTATAAGGGTATTGAAGCCGTGCGTGTCGGCGCACGCTTGGGAGATATCGGCTATGCCATCCAAAAACATGCCGAAGCACAGAGATTCACCGTGGTGCGCGAATTTTGCGGCCATGGTATCGGCAAAGTGTTCCATGATGCGCCACAAGTCCTACATTACGGACACGCCGGGTCGGGTATTTTACTTACAGAAGGTATGACATTTACCATTGAACCAATGATCAACGCAGGCAAACGTCAAATAAAAATCCTACCAGATCAGTGGACTGCAGTGACCAAGGACCACAAAATGTCCGCCCAATGGGAACATACCCTCATGGTCACCGACCAAGGTTGTGAGGTTTTCACCTTACGCAACGAAGAGTCTTTACCCAACGTCAAAACAGCTTAAGCATGACCAAATCCGTCCAGGGTAAAATGCACTCCCCCCCTAACCAGTTTCAGGGTCGTGACACCCTCAACACCTTACGTGATGCCTTAGCCAAGCGCTTTTGGAACAACGAGCCGGTTGAAACCTTAATGGCCAAACTCAGCCAAGGTGTTGATGAGGTCGTGATTGACCTTTACGACAAATATCTTAAAGGCGCCAGCGGCATTGCCTTGTATGCGGTGGGAGGTTATGGCCGGGAAGAACTACACCCTGGTTCTGACATTGACTTGCTGGTTGTGGCACTCAAACCAAAAATTCACCAACGTCCAATAGAGTTATTCCTGCAAAGTGTTTTTGATCTTAACCTTGAAGTTGGGCACAGCGTGCGCAATGTTAAAAGTTGTCACGCCGAGTCAAAAGCCGATATTACCGTGGCGACGGCTATGTTTGAGCGACGCTTTCTCTGTGGTGATGCCAACCTTTGCCCGAAAATTGATAAGGTCATGCAGAACCCGCGGCTGTGGCCGGTGGCAAAGTTCTTCCAAGCAAAATACGACGAACAAGTTCAGCGTCACCGGCACTACGACAATGTAGAATACAATCTCGAACCCAATATCAAAACATCCCCCGGCGGCTTGCGCGATATCCATACTGCACTGTGGATCTGCAAACGTGCCTTCCAGACCACAGATCCCAACGAACTGGTTAAACTGGGGGTGCTTACGGAAGTGGAGAAGGACTGGCTGGTTGAAGGGCGCCGTTTCATATGGTGGATACGCTTCGGCCTACACTTGGTCGCCCAGCGCAAGGAAGACCATCTACAATTTACCCATCAACGTGACCTTGCCCAACGACTGGGCTTTGTAGACACCAATGGCCAACGTGGCGTGGAACGTTTCATGCACCACTACTACCGGCACGTTCTGGCACTCACGGAAGTTAACGATATTCTCATTCAGCACTTCCAGGAAAGTATCCTCAAGGTAAGGCGCGCTAAAACAACCCCATTAAACCAGCGTTTTCATATCGTCAATAATTATATGGAAGCCATACAACCGGACCTTTTCTCTCGCGAACCAGCAAGCATGCTGGAAATGTTTGTGCTCATGGCGCACCGCAATGACATCGCTGGCGTACGCTCCTCTACCATTCGTCAAGTGCGAGACAACTTAGATCTAATTGACGATTCATTCCGCCAAAACCCAGCCCACAACAAATTGTTCATAGACTTGTTGAAAGCACCCTACACACTGGTTTCACAATTAACGCGTATGCGTCGATATGGGATCCTAGGCCGCTACATACCTGAGTATGGGCGTGTGATTGGTCAAATGCAGCACGACCTGTTTCACATCTACACGGTTGATGCTCACACCATGATGGTCATACGAAATATGCGACGGTTTCGTTATCACACCAGCGTCAAGGAGTTTCCAGTAGCCTACCACTGCGTACACAACATACCCAAACCAGAACTACTCTATGTCGCCGGCTTGTATCATGACATAGGCAAGGGTCGGGGCGGTGATCATTCAATGTTAGGCGCCGTAGATGCTAGAATGTTCTGCCAACGCCATAACATTAGTGAACCCGACACGGATTTGATTTGTTGGCTTGTTGAAAAGCACTTATACATGTCCTCAGTTTCACAACGCAAAGATATATACGACCCAGACATTGTGCACGCCTTTGCCAGCGAAGTTAAATCTACGATGCGGCTCGACTACTTATATACCTTGACCGTTGCGGATATAAACGCGACCAACCCAACCCTATGGAACAGTTGGCGGGCAACTTTGTTGCGGCACCTGTACAGGGAAACACGCAGAGCCCTAAGACGCGGACTGGAATTACCTGCGGATAAGGCAGCAACGCTTGCCGCCTATCAAGAAAGGGCCTTAGAGCGATTAAGCAGCAATGTAATGCCCATTCCCCAGGAGATTATTCACACCACATGGGCCAACTTAGGTGACGACTTTTTCTTACGGCACAGCACCACCCAGATCGCCAATTTGACCACGCAAATTGTCGGGCATACCCATGCCGAGCAACCCTTTGTCAGTATTGAAAATACCCATGGCGATCTCCCGGGCGAAGGGGCGACTCAAATTTATGTCTACACACAAGACCAACCCACATTGTTCGCTATTATCGCAATCACCCTGAGCCAATTTGACTTAACTATTCTCGACGCAACTATAAATACCTCTTCTCATGGCATGTGTTTCAACACCTACACCGTGTTGAACGCTTCCGCTGAGCTACTTTCTCGGGACGATGACATACGAGCGAAAGTGATACACCGCCTAAAATCTGCCATTACCAAAGGCGCAATTCCAAAGCCGCCTACTCGCAAGCGTCTGTCTCGACAACTTCGAGAATTACCGAGGCCTACTGAAGTTTCCATTCAGCCCAACGATGACACTTCGTCGACGCTGAGTATTCTCGCCATCGATCGGCCGGGCCTAATGGCGACAATTGGATTGCTATTTATCGAACTTGATATCCGTCTCCTGGCAGCAAAGATCACCACTTTGGGCGAACGTATTGAAGATACCTTTACCATTCAAAACAAACACGGCAAGGCAATCGGTACGGGTGAAGTCACTTACACCCTGGAGCAGTCCATACGCCAACGTCTGGACACCGCCCTAGGAGTTAACAATGCGCTTTAACCCACAGCTAGAACTGCTCCAGCAGTACCCTTTTGAACGGTTGCGAGATCTAACCCGCGATGTCTCGCCAAATCACAAACTTGAAGCTGTGGCGTTGTCAATTGGCGAACCCAAACATGCCCCACCCACATTTGTCATTCGAGCGCTCAGCGATCCTGAATCTCTCCGGCGTTTGCTCGCCACCTACCCGGCGACAAAAGGCTCACAAGATCTTCGCGCAGCGATTACCAATTGGCTAAGGGAGCGGTTTCGAGTCACTGTTGATGCCAACACCGAGGTTCTGCCAGTGAATGGGACACGCGAAGCGTTGTTCTCTTTCGCCCAAGCAATGTTAGACAGCTCAAGTAGTGCGCAAGTACTCATGCCAAATCCGTTCTACCAGATATACGAAGGGGCTGCGATCTTAGCGGGCGCTGAACCCATATACTTGGCAAACGACCCGCAGCAAGGCTACCAACAAGACTACTCGCGTATCAACCCTGCAACCTGGAAACGCATAAAACTTGTCTACGTGTGTTCCCCCGGGAACCCCACTGGGCAAGTCATGACCCAGACTCAAATGTGCGAACTGATCGAACTGGCCCACCGCTATGATTTTATCATTGCCAGTGATGAGTGTTACTCAGAAATTTACTTCGACGACACCGCGCCACCCTGCAGCCTACTGAGCGCTAGCGAGGCTTTAGGTAACGCTAACTTCAGTCGATGTGTGGTCTTTCATAGTTTGTCAAAACGCTCGAACTTGCCGGGTTTACGCAGCGGTTTTGTTGCAGGTGATGCGCAAGTGTTGTCACAGTACTTGCTATATCGTACTTATCACGGCTGTGCACTTGGCGCACACCATCAACTAGCATCCACCTTGGCTTGGAACGATCAAGCGCACGTCGACGAAAACAGAGCCCTCTATCAGGTCAAATTTGCCGCTATCAGCGACATCCTCAGTCCCACTTTTCCTATACGACAGCCTCAAGGGGGCTTTTACCATTGGCTCGAAACACCCATTAGCGATACTGAATTTTGCAAGCAGCTGTTGGCGCAGCAAAACATCACGGTCATGCCAGGAACTTTTTTGGGCCGAGACAGCGGCCTGGGAAATCCAGGAACCAACCACGTTCGGGTAGCTTGGGTGGCCAATTTGGAGCGTTGTGTAGAGGCTGCCCACCGCTTGGTGCAGTTTGGAAAGTCTTTAGCCTAATGGACCACTCGTAAGTATTGCACCTAAGGTCCGCTATCGATGTGGTGCCTCAATATGTAAAATGTCGTCTCGATTTTTTTCTTGAGAGCCACTATGTCGCAGGTATTTGCATTTGCCATTGGCATCAGCCAAACCAACAGCAACAACGAAGTGTTGGAGTGCCTGTTTCCTATGCCGTTCTTAAACCCCACCCACGCCATTTTGGAGGCGGCAAAACAAGTTGACCACGGTCCTCAACAAGTGGATCCACGTGTCGTTGCGACCTTAAATGCGGGTGCTGACAACCAATTAGTCCCCGAGCGCCTATTACAAGCCGATAAACCTCTAACAGTCATACGTCTCGACGAAGATACAGACATCACCTCAACCGCTGAGGCATACCTGAAACTGCAATTATTAAGCCACCGCCTATCCCGCCCGAACACACTAAACTTAGATGGTATTTTTGGTCATCTGCCGAATTTGGCTTGGACTTCACAGGGCGCGATGGATTTAGAGGCCTTGGCAACAGCCAGAATTGACGCGCGAGTGCGAGGCGATCATCTTGAAGTAAGCAGTGTCGACAAATTCCCGAAG
>JAADHW010000299.1 GCA_013151695.1 Gammaproteobacteria bacterium | reverse complement strand
GAGGTAGAATCCTTTCATACGATAGATTTATAAAGAATATCCAAATAAAAATCAACTAATAAAAACCTAAATCTCAAACGCTACGGGTATATGATGCAACCAAACGGTTCCTCTATTGTGCTTGCCGCATCACGTCACAAACCACGTCACACATCGTCATCATGTCATCCGGCGACAAGGTTGGATGCACAAGAAACATTAAACTAGTTTCCCCCAGCTCCCTGGCAACCGATAACCGTTTTTCTGGTTGGCATCCTGTGCCTTCAAATGCTTTTTCTAAATACACCTCTGAACAAGACCCACTGAAACAGGGTACACCCGCTTTCGTAATTGCATCAATTATCCTGTCCCGACTCCAACCATCTTTGAGAAGTTCCAATTTTACAAATACATAATACTTATAGTAGGCATGCCGAACCGAATCTGGAGCTTTGGTTACTCGAAAAGCTGGAAGATTCTGAAAACATTCATCCAGAATCAATGCATTTCGCCGCCGTTTCGCATTCCAATCGGTTAGCTTTCGCAATTGTACCCTGCCAATTGCCGCCTGCATTTCTGTCATCCGGGCATTTGTGCCAAACGACTCGTGCAACCAGCGAAACCCCGCAGGATGTTCCCGGTTATAAACCGCACCCCAGGCCTTCCCATGGTCTTTGAATGACCAGACCCGCTCCCAGATAGCAGGATCACTCGTGGTCAACATACCCCCTTCACCGCCGGTCGTTATGATCTTGTCCTGACAAAAAGACCAGGCAGCGACATGACCCAGCCCACCCACAGGCCGTCCCTCATACAACGCGCCATGCGCCTGAGCACAATCCTCAATCACATATAAGTCATGCTGATCTGCAAGCGCCATCAAAGCATCCATATCACAAGGCCATCCAGCGAGATGCACGGCAATAATCGCGCGGGTTTGATCGGAGAGCACCTCAGCCACAGTTGCAGACGTGATATTCTGAGAAGCCATATCAATATCGGCAAACACCGGGGTTGCCCCCACCATGACAATCGCGCTGATTGAGGCAATAAAGGTGCGCGATGTAACAACAACCTCATCGCCCGGCCCAATTTCAAGAGCCCTCAGGGCAAGCTCCAGTGCCACAGTGCCATTTGACAACGCTACGGCATGTTTAGTATTGCAGAATGCAGCAAACTCAGTTTCAAACTTGCAGCCTTCTCCTCCAGTCCAATAGTTGACTTTACCTGAGTGTAATACACGTGCAACAGAATCTATTTCTTCCTGGCTAAAGTCAGGCCAAGCCCCAAATTTCTGCTTCATTTCATCAGTTCTCGCGCCGGAACACCCACAGCGATTAATTCATCGCCTATATCATCTGTCACGGCAGCACCAGCACCAACGATGACATCGTACCCTATAGCACAGCCATGTATGACTGATGCACCGACCCCGATCCAGCTCCGAGTACCTACGACCACATTTCCACCTAAGTGAGCACCGGGTGAAATATGTACACCATCTTCAATCTGGTTATCGTGATCCACTGTTGCAGCCGTGTTCACTATGCATGCAGTACCTAATTTCGAACCCGTGTTGATCACTGCATTGGCAAAAATAACCGTACCTTCTCCAATCAGTACATCTTCTGCAATCTGGGTAGATGGATGAATAATTGAGACAATGTCAAAACCACAAGACTTAGTTTTTTCAAGTATCTTAATACGGGTGGCATTGTCACCAACCGCAATCACAGCTTTCCCCCACTCAGAACTCAGATTATGCAATTCAGCTACTGTCCCGATTACAGACCAAACACCAGCAGAAACCAATTCAGGGTAACGATCATCAATAAACGCGATTTTTTTCCATTTTCCTGTCAACCGTGCCGCGTCTGCAACTACGCGGCCATGACCACCGGCACCTATAATCAGCAAAGAGCGATTCATTATGAAGAACCCCGAAATTTCTCCGTAGTCGCATGCCCATCCTGGCTGACGCCCTCACGGCAAAAAACTTTAATCATCGTTAACCAAAGAATTTTCAGGTCCAGCCAGAATGACCTATTGTCTACGTACCAAACATCCAATTCAAATTTCTTTTCCCATGAAATTGCATTTCGCCCATTGACCTGCGCCCAACCAGTGACCCCTGGTCGAACCACATGACGGCGCGCTTGCTCCTGCGAATAAAGGGGTAAATACTCCATCAATAAAGGCCTTGGGCCTACAAGGCTCATATCACCTTTCAGGACATTCCATAGCTCAGGAAACTCGTCTAAGCTACTTTTGCGGAGAAAGGTGCCTAGTCGTGTCATTCGTACATCATCTGGTAACGGGTCTCCATGCCTATCACACCCCAATTTCATTGTACGAAACTTTACCATTTCGAAAGAATCCCCATGCAAACCAGGCCGTAGTTGGCGAAAAAAAACAGGTCTACCTAAATAAATTCGAATTAGCACAGCGGTGAACAAGATAACCGGCAGCAACAGCAATCCCACAAGAAGACCAACAATAATATCAAACAGCCGTTTAACTGTATCAGGCATTAATTTTTACTCCCGGCCACGCCAGACAAAATTTTTTCAAACTTTGCGGCGAGTTTGTCGCGATCAAAACGTTTCATTGCCAAGATGTGTGCAGATTTACTCGCATTTTGCACCCACTCAGGATCAGCGAGGGCCTTATGTAGCGTCATCGCCCCTTTCTTAGCATCTGCAGAATCCATAACTACACCAGCTCCACTCTCACGTAGGATATCAGCCTGCCATCCACCATAATTAATAGCCACAGGTGTACATGAAGCTAAGGCATCAAAGAACTTATTCGCAGAATTGTGCCACATTGCTTCTATGGGCAAAAAAAGTGAAACAGCGATATCCGCTGCAGACAGGATAGCGGGCAAATCCTGTTTTGCTACAGGTGGCAGCATAAAAAAATTTTTTTCCCAAACACCCTCCTCTTTCGCATACTGCTCAACTTTTTCTTTCTCTATGCCTGAGCCAACAACCAAGAATCGTACATACGGATTCAATATACGCATTTTATGCGCAACATCAACGAGATAACAAACGCCGTTGATGATCCCTAACGTCCCGGTATATACGATTAAGGGACTAGAGCCAAGCCATTTGAATTGCTCACGAAACAATTCACCGCGTTCACTAGGCACCTCAAACAAATCTCGGTCACAGCTATTTGGAATAACATAAATACAATTATTGGGATAATCTTGCTTTTCTACGCCCTTAGCCATTCCGGGTGATAGAGCTACAATGCGCGTTGAATTGCGATAAGCCCACTTTTCCAATAAACGAGCAAGATAAATCACAAATGGTGAACGTAGTGCACCCACAGCTATTGGGAGTTCAGGCCAAAGATCACGCACTTCAAAGACCATAGGTACCTTATGTTGACGAGACGCATAAACACCGGGAATAGCAATAGTTAGCGGAGTGCTAGTCGCAAATACAACATCACAACTAATACTGTGGACTTTCCGTAATGCTGCAAAAGAAAACCTCAAAAAACACCAAATTCGTTTATAAAAAGGCAGACGATTGGAATAAGGCAAGGCGTAAACATGAAGATCTATTCCCTCGATATTATGTCGATTCCAGCCTGGTTTGCTACACCACTCATCGGGCAGAAACGCAGAGGTAGTAACCATGGTTACTTTATGACCGGCCATAACGAGTCTTCGCGCCATTTCATAAGAACGTGTTCCCCCAGCTGATTGAGGAACAGCGAAATACTGATGAAGATAGAGTATCCTAATGATAAATCACCTCAAGTTACCCACAAAGCGATTCAAGATCCGCCTGGAATATTAAGATATCTCTGATCTATATCGATGACACCAGAGAAACTACGCCTTAACAAGACTGGCGTACAGCTCAAACAATTTTTTCTCTTCAATTGGCCAATTATACTGCTCAGAAACAGCTCGATAGCCGTTCGCGCCCATCTGCCTTGCCTGGTCAGGGTTATTGACCAGAAAGTCAATGGCTTCAGCTATCTCCACGGGTTTCATAGGATCAACACATAAACCACAACCATTGCCTTCAATTATATCGCGCCACAGTGGAAAATTTGATGCGATCACTGGCAGACCCGCGCTCATATATTCGAACATTTTTACCGGGAGAGCATCAATATAATTCACAATAGGGTGAAGCGTCACCAGCCCAGCTATAGATCGGCTCAGTACATTTTTGACCCCATCTCTATCCAACCATCCTAACTCATCGACATTTTGCCAACCGATGTTATGTTTAACAATAGATTCAACGCTTTTTTCAGAAAAACGACCCCCCAACTGTAAGCGTACGCTACTCTTAACTTTCCCCATAGCTTCCACGATTTCCTTTATGCCACGAATAGCTGCAATACCACCTACGTAACAGATTTCGTTACGTTTCTGACTCCAGTCATTGGTAGCTGGAGCTAACTCACCCAACATTGGAAAGTTATTGATATCCACCGAACTAGAATTAACCGTCAGAAACTTATTTCGGATAAAAGGCGTAGCAGTGACAATCGCATCAAAGCGCTTACACGCCCAAGTTTCATAGGATCCATAAACTTTTGAAAGCACCCATCTGGTGGTTTTACCCAAGTAGTGTTTTCCTAATATTTGTTTAGATACATCCTCATGTGCATCAAATATGATCTTTTTTCCTAAACGATTCAGTTTCAAACCGATAGGAATCAATTCTGGGTCATGCATATGGTAGACATCTCCATCCAGCGCCAACGCTTTCTCAAATACCCCCTGAGTAGTTTTGAACATGCGCTTCAATCGGCTCTGAGAAGCACCCACATCAACAATAGAGACATTATCTTTGATTTCATCGCCCTTTCCATCTGCCACGATTAAGGATACGGCATATCCCTCCCTGGCCAGAGAACGACATTCCTTGAGAAAAATGCGAGTGTCATATCGAGGGTGAACGGATGTTAAATGAACAACAGACATTACCATATGATCCGCCTAGTTTGAATGGAGTACGAGTTTGATTTAATTGAAAACATCGAAAATAAAACCAAAGACAAGATTACGCCATGATTCAAAAATGCCGTTGGCAAATCTGAAGACATAAAAACAGCAAACATTGGGACAATTATAGTTGCAACAATAATAGATTTATCAATTGCTTTGCTATAGGCATTTAGA
>JAADHW010000070.1 GCA_013151695.1 Gammaproteobacteria bacterium | reverse complement strand
TTTGATAAAGTGGTGAGTATTGACGCCAGTGCAATTGCTCCCCAAGTTACCTGGGGGACGTCCCCAGAAATGGTAGCGGGGGTTGACTCTGAGATTCCCGAACTTAGTAGCATGACTGATGATGTGCAACGAGAAGCTGCCGGGCACGCGCTGACTTATATGGGTTTAACTTCGGGAACCGCCATACAAGACATTCAGCTTGATCGTATATTCATCGGCAGTTGCACCAATGCTCGAATTGAAGACCTTCGCTGCGCTGCGCAAATGGTCAAAGGTAAAGTGTTGGCGGTAAACATTAAACAAGCGATAGTTGTTCCGGGTTCTGGATTGGTTAAGGCGCAGGCTGAGGCAGAGGGCCTTGCAGATATATTTATTCAAGCAGGATTTGAATGGCGTGCAGCGGGATGTTCTATGTGTTTGGCGATGAATCCAGACAAAGTTCCCCAGGGCGAGCACTGTGCGTCTACTTCCAACCGAAACTTCGAAGGAAGACAAGGCTACGGCGCACGTACTCATTTGGTCAGCCCTGTAATGGCTGCTGCTGCGGCCATTGCGGGCCATTTTGTCGATATTAGGGAGTGGTCTTGATGTTAGCATTTACGCGCCATACAGGTTCTGCGGCTCCTTTGGATAGAGTCAACGTTGATACAGATCAAATCATACCTAAGCAGTATCTGAAATCGATTAAGCGCACTGGCTTTGGTGACTACCTGTTTGACGGTTGGCGCTTTAATGATGAAGGTGATATCGGCATGACGCCAAACGAACGGGATATCAACCGAGACTTCGTGTTGAACTTCGCGCGCTATCAAGGCACTTCCGTACTTTTAGCGCGTGACAATTTTGGCTGCGGTTCTTCTCGCGAGCACGCCGTATGGTCACTGTTAGAGTACGGTTTTAGGGTGGTTATTGCTTCCAGTTTTGCAGATATTTTCTATGGGAATTGTTTTAAAAATGGCTTGTTGCCAATAGTGCTAGAACAAACCGCATTGGATAAGTTGTTCGAGCTTGCGCAAACAGAAGTGGAAGTTGAAGTTGATCTTGAAAAGCAACAAGTGTCTGTGCTGACCCCGACAAGTTGCGCTGCAACGTACTCGTTTGAGATCGCGTCAGCGCTTAAGGAGAAAATGCTCGGCGGCATGGACGACATAGCCATGACCTTGGAACAGCGCGAGATGGTAGTCGAGTTCGAAATTCAGCATAAGCAAGCACAACCTTGGTTATTTCAGAGAGGGAATTAGAAAGGTGACGACAAAGAATATTTTTGTACTGCCTGGTGATGGCATTGGTCCAGAAGTGGTTAGTCCGGCATTAGAAGTGCTGAGGGAAATTGCGAACAAGACTGGATTTAGTGTCAATATCAGCGAAGGTCTGGTGGGAGGCGTCGCGATTGATGCAACAGGTTCGCCGCTTCCTGAAGAAACCATAACACAAGCTAAACAAGCAGATGCAGTATTGTTAGGTGGAGTTGGTGGTCCGCAATGGGATCATTTGTCTACCGACAAGCGTCCAGAAAAAGGCTTGCTTGGCCTACGCTCCGAATTGGGGTTATTTGCAAACCTGCGCCCTGCACTGGCGTTTGGGCCGTTGGCACAAGCTTCTTCGTTGAAGCCAGAACTGGTCGAAGATTTGGATATCCTGATTGTTCGGGAGCTTACTGGCGGTATCTATTTTGGAGAACCGCGAGGCATTGAGACTCGAGCCGGCCAGCGCGTTGGATTCAATACGTTGGTTTATAGTGAGCAGGAAATCGACCGCATCGCACGGGTAGGATTCGAGCTTGCGCAGAAACGCAATGGGCGCCTCTGCTCGGTCGACAAAGCCAACGTATTAGAAGTGTCGCAGTTGTGGCGAGAGGTAGTGACTTCGACCCATAGCAGCTACCAAGATGTGGAGCTTTCCCACATGTATGTAGACAACGCTGCTATGCAGTTGGTACGAACTCCCAAGCAGTTTGATGTGCTTGTAACCGGTAACATGTTCGGCGACATATTGTCCGATGTTGCAGCGATGCTTACAGGTTCGTTAGGCATGTTGCCCTCGGCTTCTCTAGCAGCCAGCGGCGTTGGCTTGTACGAACCGGTACATGGAACTGCACCAGACATCACCGGTAAGGGTGTTGCCAATCCGTTGGCGACGATCTTGTCGGTGGCGATGATGTGCCGATACAGTCTCGATCAGGCGGCTGCGGCACAGGCGATAGAAGCGGCAGTGTCCGCTTGCTTGCAAGATGGATATCGAACCGAAGATATTCGGGGTAATTCAACAGACCAGGTTGTGGGTACGCAGGCCATGGCAGATTTAGTATTGGAAAGGTTGTAAATGTTTAATAATCAAAAGGTTAGCGTTGCAATCGTAGGAGCTACTGGAGCTGTCGGCGAGGCGCTCATAGATATTTTGCAAGAACGAAAGTTCCCCGTGGAGACGCTGTATTTGCTTGCATCGCAGCGCTCAGCCGGTAGGCGGATTCAATTTCATGGCAAGAGTGTCATGGTGCAAGTATTGGACGAATTCGACTTCAGCCAAGTGCAAATTGGCTTCTTTTCAGCGGGTGGGGGGCTATCGGCAGAATTTGCACCCAAGGCCGCGGCTGCCGGATGTATCGTCATCGACAATACCTCACACTTTCGTTATGAAGATGACATTCCTCTAATTGTACCTGAGGTGAATGCCGACCAAATTTCTGCATACTCCAATCACAACATCATCGCCAATCCAAACTGTTCTACCATCCAAATGGTGGCAGCATTGAAGCCAATTCAAGATGCCGTAGGGATTGCACGCATAAATGTCTGTACCTACCAGGCGGTGTCTGGCGCAGGCGCCGGTGGTGTGCGTGAGCTTGCCGCGCAAACTACAAATTTACTGGCCATGAAAGACCTTGAAACCAAGGTGATGCCGGTTCAGATAGCCTTCAATGTGATTCCACAGATCGATAAGTTTATGGACAATGGCTACACTAAAGAAGAAATGAAGATGGTATGGGAAACCCGTAAAATCCTCCAAGACGAAGACTTACAAGTCAACCCAACCTGCGTGCGCGTTCCTGTGTTCTACGGTCATTCCGAGGCAGTGCACATCGAAACTAAAACACAAATCAGTGCATTAGAGGTGACCCAGCTACTCTCGTTGAGCCCCGGCATTAAAGTCTTCACAGATGAAACCTATCCCACCGCGGTGGAACATGCTGTGGGCACTGATCCTGTCTATGTCGGACGCATTCGGGAGGATATTTCCCACCCCAATGGCATCAACATGTGGGTAGTTTCAGATAATGTGCGCAAAGGAGCAGCGTTAAATAGCGTGCAAATAGCGGAACTTTTGCTCAACATCCAATAATCTGATCCTCTGCAATGCGACAGTTCCTCCCGAAGGGCACTTCACACGGGCTCTGTGGTCTTCGTTGCACTACTTGCCAAGGTGGCCTACATTGCCCGCGCAGCGCGTCTCGCCACAGAGCCCGTGTGAAACGCTGAGCACATGAGACTTAATCAGAGGTTCCCTAGGCAACAAAACTGCGTTGTGGGAAGGAAATGTGTGGCCAGCTTCACGAATTTGATACACGTGCCCGCCTATCGCGATAGCATCTAGGGTATCTTTGTAGGTCGTAGTACCACAGCACTAATAACTAGTAGTTAGCTATTCGGTGATCTGTGCTATTCGTATTATACTAGGTGACATGGGATACAACACAAAACGTGTTGTAGTGATTAAAACGAAATGGACACGCGGATTTGGACACACCATCTTGGGCCCATGCCCCCCAGCCAGCCAGTATAGATTCCGGGGAAACCGTTTCATCATCAAACCAGCAAAGTAGGAGGGTCTTGCCTATGTTAACGCGCAAGTGCCGATGGGTTCGTTTGGCACTCGTAGCAGTTTGGATTGCACTTCCAACGCATGTTTTTGCGCTTGGTCTCGGCGAAATTGAAGTTGAGTCTGCGCTAAATCAGAAGTTTTCAGCAACCATAGACCTGGTGGATTCCGACGGCTTTCAAGCCTCAGAAGTCCTTGTTTCTATGGCCTCGCGTGAAGATTTCGAGCGCGTCGGTGTTGAACGATTTTTCTACCTCACCAATATTAATTTTGAGGTAGATTTGAAAGCTCAACGCGTCGTTGTGTCGAGTTCGCAACCAATTGCTGAACCCTATCTTAATTTTATTGTTGAGCTACACTGGCCGCAAGGGCGTCTTCTAAAAGAGTTTACGGTCTTGCTAGACCCGCCAACCTTTAGCCAAGCCGCTGCACCTCAAGTTTCCGCTCCGGTGCAACAAGATACTCAACCACAGCGGCAACCAGCACCTGCTGGTCGCCCAGCCCAGTCAAGTAATGCAGGCACCCAGGTATCGTTAAGTCCGAGTCAACGCCCATCAGCGCCAAGAAACGCGGATGGTTTGATGACTTCTCGAGACGATACACTTTGGAAAATTGCTCAAAGTACTTTGCCTTCGGACAGGGTCAATGTGAATCAACAAATGCTCGCTATTCAACGTCTTAATCCCAAAGCGTTCATCAGAAACAACATCAACCTACTTAAAGCCGGATATGTTTTGCGCATTCCGAGCGAAAGCGAATCACTCATGTTGTCCGCAAATGACGCCAAGCTGGTGGTCAATGATCAGACAGATGATTGGCGCACAGGAGAAACGTCATCGCGCCAAGCGTTAGCTGACGCAGGCACGCAACTCATCGACGACGCAGACGATTTACGTTCACAAGTTGATGCAACCGATTCCCCAAGCTCAACATCATCAACACAAAGTGATGCGCAAGGACAAGTACGCATTGTGGCCAATTCCGGCGAGCTAGCCCAGGGCACGGGTACTGGGGATTCACCATCATCTTCACAACTAGTTGAGACTAATGAAGAGCTTAATCGTCAAGTAGATGAACTCACCTATCAGCTTGACCGCGAACAAGACCTCGCAACCAACCAAATTGAACTGAAAGACCGTCAGTTGGAAGTAAAAAACCAACAACTCGCTGAGATGCAGGAGCAGGTTAAAGGCATTGAAGAGCAGTTGGCCATTGCCAAGCAGAATCAAACCCAAAGTACCCCAGTAGACAAAGAACCTACCCCTTGGTGGAGTTCACCCATGATCATGGGCGGTGTCATAGGTATTTTGGTTTTGCTTCTAG
>JAADHW010000283.1 GCA_013151695.1 Gammaproteobacteria bacterium | reverse complement strand
GCCAGGGCTCGATCAGCGTTTCTGTCATTGGCCTGCAAGAGAATTGCCGAGGAGACGGAAGCGGATCCGTTAGTTGTTGAGATGGATCCGAAAAAGCTCAGTATCGAAGAGCAATTGTTCGACGATGCAGATTTCGATTCCAGCCGATCGAGCGAGCAATCTACTTATCCACGTATAAATTCGCCTATCCCGCGAGAGGCGTTGATCGCCGTTGGCAGTTGTGAAGAAATACGCGGGGACTTTCCATGGCCGGCTAAATTTGTACCGCTGGATTCGATCGCGATCATTCGGGGTTCAACACCATCGGCGTCGATGTAATTCCATATTCTTGATCTGCGGCTCCTGTTTGACCGAAGCCCCACTTTTCGTAAACGGGTATAGCGTATGTCGAGGCTCGCAGATTGTAAGAACCTTGATTTCCCCGTCTTCTGCATTCTTCCGTCGCGAATTTCAGTAACTCCAATAGTTCGCTTGCCAATCAGCGCAACGTAGTAGATGTCGCCGAGTTCAATGTAGGGTTTCATAGCCTTCGCACTGCACAGGCGAAGCATCAGCTTCTGGCCACAAGCAGCCCCCATGTCTATTCCACTAATTATGTCAATTGACAAATTTTGTACACACGGTTATTTTGTCAATTGACAAAGTCCGACGGGAGGCTGGAATGAAAATTTACCGACTAAACGAAAATACCTGTCAACACCACCTGCGTACTCTGGTTGAGGTGGCTCAAGCTGGTAGTAGCGGGGTAGCACAACCACAACTCGCAATCCTAGAAGCCATTCAAAAGGTGTTGTTCCGTACAGACATCGATCTCGAAAACTCAATTGCAGTTTCGAATCTCGGCTTACTGGAGGCTACCCAAGCTCCCGAAGAAAGGTTGCAGTTAGTTCGCTTGATGTTGATCGTCAGTTTGGCTGCTGGACCACCGACCAGTGAGCAGATCAACATCATCGAGCGAATCAGCCAGGAGTTAGATGTAAATGAACCCGCGACGGGCGTTTTACGCCATCTTGCGCACAATCACCGGTTGCGGTTCCGGGTTGGATTCATGCGGCGATCGCACATCCGTAACTACTTTGCTAACACTTACAGATTAGGCGGTGCGGGTGCGGTTGTGAAAGGCATATTGGTCTTTCGTGGTGTAAAAAAAGACAACCAGCTGCGCGCTCGCTATCGTGACCTGGGCGATTTACCTGTGAATACGCTTGGGCGGTGTTTTTACGAACACTGTGTAGATGCGAACATTCCGTTCCCCGGGGAAAAAGGCGGGTTTCCTCAGGGAGCCGTATACCACGATTTTACTCACGTGTTGGCTGGGTACGACACTTCACCCGAGGGCGAGATGAAGGCCGCAGCCTTTCAGGCTGGTTACACCGGTGGCAATTGGGATTTCTTTACCATGTTGTTTGCGCTCGTGATACATACTGCTGGTGTAAATATCGCCCCATTCCCAATGCCACGGTTACTAGGGCGTATTGCACAGCCCAATTTGGCAGTTGAAGTGTTCCATGCTCTGGCGCGAGGATCGGCAATTAATCGCGATTTAGGTGCTGGCTGGGATTTTTGGGCGTACGTAGAAGAACCCATCGAGCATATTCGCACGTCACTTGGAATAGAGCCTATCGATTCATCTCTGCTTGCAACCTGAATGTCTATGTCCACTGGCACAAAAACACAACGTAAATCCCATCACGGTAATGCTCGTAAGGAATCAATCGTTCACGCAGCAGTTGGCGCTTTCTCCGCACACGGCTACGACGCGACAAGCACCCGCGAGATTGCTAAGCGTGCGGGAATTGAGCAAGGTTTGCTCACGTATCATTTTCCAAACAAGCAGGCCCTGTGGTTTGCGGCAACGGATCATATCTTCGATCAACTGAACATCCATATCGAAGGGGTACTGACAGAGTTGCGAGAACTCACTGAAAAAGAGCGAGCGCGCCAGGGAATTCAAGAGGTTGTGCGCTATCTCTCGACACACCCTGAGCTATTCCGATTTTTGGTGGATGCAGGTAATCGTTCAGATGAAATGATGCACTGGCTGGTGGACACCCACTTGAAGCCACGTTTTGATTTCATGATCAATGAGGGTGTGGTGAATATACGCGGCCTCAACCCAGCCATGGCCGGTCATGCGTTCTTTGCATTAGCGGGCGCAACTTCATTGATCTTTGCAGTTGCCCCAACTTGCAAGAGATTGACTGGGATCGACGCAACCCAGCAGGCCGCAATCGATAACCACGCTGAATTTATCGCCAATTTAATGGTGCCTTAGTAGTCGAACGGCGGCTTCATGGCCGGAAGCCGCCTATTGCATTACACAACGTGAGTACGAATGCAGTGATTTCCAAGGCCAGCAGGCGCATCAAGTGTCAAAGATTTAATCTAGTTTACTTCTTGGAGGTCTCTGTGCACTGTATTTACTTACTCGCCCAGCCACCCTTATGTCGTTAGCAAGCTCGGAATCGCTTATCTGATGGTGGAATTATTTGGGGCATTCCTGTCGATTCAGAAACGATATCCAGGGCGCAAGCCGGTGATTGGCAAGTCCAGCTAGCTGGTGGAACGCCTGTACCACACGCGTGGTTTGGTGCTGATGGCAACATAACGAACAAAGACATTCTCTGTTTGGCATCGGGAGGTGGACAACTTCGATCGGCAACAAAAAAATCGGTCTGTCCTTCGGTGATCGCGCTTGCCTCGCCACTGCCTTGCTGACTAAATATCGAGCCTTAACCTCGGACAAATCCTGGGCCAAGCTAAAGATTCGTGGTGTCAGTATTAAATGCATCCGTTGATCGGTGCGATCAACTTAACTCGAATTGGACACCAGTTAGCTCTTCGCTCACTTGCCACAATCGTTGAGCATCTCTGGAACTTGTTGCCGCTTGCGTTCGGAAAGCTGCCACTGGGTAGCCGGTCATTTCCTGAAAACGGTGGGGGCCAAAATACTCGCCGCCATTTAATCCCGGATCTGTAGCAGCCCTGAGTGTCGGTAGTGCACCCTGAGAAGGCTTCATGGCCATCAACGGGTTTAGAGCACGCACGTACCATGCCGTGCGCTGTAGATCCGTTTTTGTCCAACCAGGGTGCGCAGAAGTTGCCATTACATCAAAATCGCCTGAAGTGAATCTATTTTGTAGTTCTTGGGTGAACAACAAATTCGCCAACTTGCTTTGACCATACGCATGCCAAGGTGCGTACCCTCTTTTTTCAAAATTGAGATCGTCGAAGTCAATCTTGCCAGTGCGATGTGCGAGGCTCGATAGGTTAACAACCCGAGCCCCTGATGTTTGCACAAGGAGTTTCGACAGATGGCCTGTCAGAGCAAAGTGGCCCAAATGGTTAACGCCAAACTGGAGTTCAAACCCTTGTGCCGTTTTGCTTTCAGGAGGCACCATGACGCCCGCATTGTTGATAAGCAGATCTAACTTCTGATGTGAGTTGGAAAACTGCACAGCAAAATCATGTACAGATTCGAGATCGGATAAGTCCATCGACGCAAACGAGACTTGGCCTTTTGGTTTTTCTGCGACGATTTTACTCAGTGCTGCCTCGCCTTTTTCCGCACTCCGGCACGCTAGAACCACATGCGCACCTTTGTGAGCCAACATCCGAGCGGTTTCGTAGCCGATACCAGAATTTGCGCCAGTGACGATGGCGTCCCGGCCTGTTTGATCTGGTATGTCTTGTTCAGTCCACTTCATAACTTTTCACCAGTCACATTTACATATTATGTACAAATGTAAGGTTGACAGGTTTGCACGTGATGTCAATAGTTACGGGATGACAGACAATCACACCAACAAATACATTCTTGATGCGGCAACTGTGGCATTCATGCGCTATGGATATAAAAGGGTCACGATGGCCGATCTCGCCGCCGCGGCAGAGATTTCAAGGCCGACACTGTACGCTGCCTTCCAAAACAAGGAGGAAGTGTTCCGAGGAGTGGTTACTCGTATTATGGAATCGGCAATCGCAGACCTTCAAGATAAAGCAGCAGGCAATGGAAAGCTAACCAAGGTCCTGACCGATTTATTCGAAATTTGGGTGGTCAAGAATTACGAGCTCGTTCATCAATCGCCCGATGCGAGAGAACTACTTGAATACTCACAATCTTTTAGTCGGGACATAATCGAGAGTGCTTACGAGCAATTCGACAAAATCCTCGCCGATGTTCTTAAACGGCATGTTGCGGAAATCAAAAAACCAGAACACTTAGCTCGGACGCTTTCTGCGTCTGCAAGGGGAATTAAGGAGAGTGCTCGTGATGTGACAGATCTACGCAACCTTTTGAGAGGCTTGATTGAGTTGGCCGTCGCGGGACTGAAACCATCGTCATCCTAGCCTGACCCAGCCCGGCAGTGATCTATGCTCATAACATCTCCTCAGAAACATGGCTGTCTAACCACTTACGACCACGTGCTGTAGCGACGCCATAGAAAAATCGCGTAAGCGCATAACCTATCGTACGATCGACATCCTTAGCCACCTCATCAAACGGGCTAACATGTTCGCTGAGCAGGAGGTGTGACAGTCCGTGCGTCGCACTCCACAGCGTAAATGCGAGCAGGTTTATTGATCCCTCAACAATGAACTTTTCCCGCTGTGCTTCGCTTATCGCTGCTACGATCAAAGCGGTCGCACTTGTTCGCGCCATAACTACAACGGCTGATTCTCTAGACGGCTCATTGCTGTTGAAAATCAACCGGTAGGCACCGGGATTTGACCGCGCAAAAACTGTATAGGTCCAAGCCAGTCGGTGTAGCTTCTCCAAGCTGTGCTCGCATGATTGGATACTCTGCTGCTGTTCGTTCTGAAGTGTCTGTAGACTGGTTACGGCGAGGTCTTCAAGCAACGCTTGTTTGTTATTAAAGTGACTGTACAGTGCGCCGTGAGTCACCCCGATGTCCGCAGATAACTCGCGCATTGTAAATTCAACCGAACCTCGTGCAGCAATAAACTTCAGGGCAGTGCTGCGAATGGCAGCCATCAAGTCACCATGGTGGTACGAGGGTTTAGTCTTTTGTCGAGGTTGTTTTGTTGGGGTCATGTGGCCACACCTGCGCTCATTGATTCTGCAATGAGTGATTGGGCGTCAGGTGGCAGGGTCATTGGGCCACCTCGAAGAGCACCGCAATCGAAAACTGCTTGTCCGTCTAGAACGGTACGTAGAACTTGAGTCCCAGCCAATTTTTCCGCGTCAACCGCTAGAGGATTACGATCTACGATCACAAAGTCGGCCAGTGAGCCCTGCGCCAAAGTACCTATAGTAGGCCAGCGCATCACTTTTGCACCATTTCGAGTAAAGCTCTGTAGTGAGCTAAGCCTATCGATACCATTGTGCCCCGGTAGCAAATCATGACAACCGGTTGCTGCATCTTCCCGAGTCTCGTTGAGTGCCATTTGGCGCCAGGGGTTATCTGGACCCCAATCCTAGCCACAGGCAAGATTCAAACCGCCCTCTATAAAACGCCGCATTGCAATGAAGTCTGCTTGCACGCTGGGCGGGAACTTGTCCTTCACGCGTTGGGACTTGCCGTAGACGAAGCTGGCGCTAGTGGTGATATGAAAGTTGTACTTTTTATACTCGCTGATCTGTTCCGGCGAGGTGAAGTAGCAGTGCTGCAGTACCCAATCTCGTGACTCGATCTCATCGATGCTGGCTGCACTGCGAAGCGAGTCGATAAACTCGTCGCCGTCTCGATACCCACCAAGCACCATGTTGAGCCGCACATCGTTTTCTAGGCACTTGCGTATCACTTGAGGTTCTAGGCTTTTTGATAAGAAGGTTTTCCCGCGTGTCAGATTGCCAAAAGCATCAACATAAGGATCGTTCATACGTAGATAACCCTGGGATAGCGGACCGCCGCGGGAAAGGGTAACTCCATCTACCCTAAATTTGTCGTCGTCGAGATTCTTTCGTGACAAGCTGTAATCGAATAATTCCCACACCTCGTCGTCCGAGTAATTCATGGTGCTAAATGCGTAGCCGGAAAGTTCCACGCTGGCGACAACTCGAGCTGTACATAATCCTTGGTTGCCGAGCTCACGATAAGCTTCAACATGTGGAGGCATCATCGCATGGGCTTCATATAGGCCAGTAATCCCTGCTGCGTTAGCCTCTTGAAGACCACCAACCCCGGCAAGCTGCCAAATTTCATTTGGCAACACCGGCAATTGCTGCAAAAGGGCGGCCCAATAAGGATCATCACCGTAGTAGTTGTTCACCTTACCGCGCAAAATCCCAGTGGGTAGACCTGCGCTGTCTTTCTCAAAAAACACCTCACAGACCTTGTCTGGAATGGGCGGGCCAATTCCAAGACGTTCCAGCGCAAGAGAATTAAAGGCTGTCACGTTGGGCGTGCGGGGACCCCAAGCCATGATCCACACTGGGTGCTCTGGCGCTGCGAGATCGAGTACCTTGCGATCGGGCATGCGGCGTTCCGCCATACTGGTATAGTCGCGCCGAATAAAATAGTGCGGTTCACCGATGGGTGTACAAACTATCCATTCACCTTTCGGCGTGTGTTTGGCGCGATCTTTGATGGCGTTAACAATGTCGTCAAAACACTGCGCATCCAAGATATCAACAGAGCCGACACGATAGGCCATAAAGTGCATGGCGTGTGGATGTGAGTCGATAATGCCCGGCATCAAACAGCCACCCTCTAAATCCACCTCGACCGCCTGCTTTCCGGCAATTGAACGCATCTCATCTAGCGACCCTCGCGCAAGAATATGCTGACCTTGAACCACCAGTGCAGCGTCAACATCGTCCGCGTGGTCGAGTCCGAGTATCGCCCCCCCGTAATACAGTGTGGTTTCTTGTTTCACTAAGATTCTCCAATAGGTTACGTAGATCTAGAGGGCTATGGCACCAACATCGACAACGTTGCCGCCACCGTCCGCTACTAAGGTAGCGCCTGTCACAAACGATGCATCGTCGCTGGCCAAGAATTCGGCGCATGCGGCAATTTCGCCAGGCTGCGCCATTCGTGCCAGGGGTAGATGGGCAACCGTCATGGCCACAGCCTCATCAAAAGTGATTCCACGCCGATCGGCCAACTGTTGCATTTCGTCGTCGCTCATCGGCGTGCGGACCCAACCCGGTGCCAGAGCGTTAGCTCGGATACCGTACCTTCCATAGTCGATGGCTAAGGTCTTGGTGTAGCCCTGGAGTGCGTGTTTGCTGGTGACATAGGCGGCGGTGTCACTCATCGTTGCCAGTCCGGCTACAGAAGACACCGTAATAATTGCGCCACTGCATGATTGAATCATAAAAGGCAGTGCCGCACGGCAAATCTGCATTGCACCGGTAACATTAATAGACAAGGTTTCTTCCCACTCCGAAACGTCCAGTTCAGTGGTGCTGCCAAGACTCATAACCCCCGCATTGGCAATCACAACATCAACTTTTCCAAACTTGTCGATGGTCTTAGCTAGCACCTGCTCACAATCCGTCGCGCTACAGGTGTCCCCAACCACGGCGAAGGCACCGATAGTTTGGGCTAGCTCTGCCAATGGCTGTGCTCGGC
>JAADHW010000022.1 GCA_013151695.1 Gammaproteobacteria bacterium | reverse complement strand
AGTAGGCCAGTTCGCAAAGAGTAGGCCAGTTCGCAAAGAATAGGCCAGTTCGCAAAGAATAGGCCAGTTCGCAAAGAACGGGCCAGCTCACTTGTTACGTCAAAGAAGCTGAGTTACACCGTTTTAATGGCAGCTGAAACCTCGCTCAACTGATCACCGGCTGTGCTTAGTAATTCCGTGATATTTTCGGTCAGCTGATCTTTGGCACAATTTTCGAGATCTGCGCAGGTTCTTTGTAACGCCTCCGCTCCGACATTCGCACAACTGCCCCTCAAACTATGCGCACTGCGCCGCAATGTATCGAAGTCCTTCGATTGCCAGGCCTTGTGCGCGGTTGCATGTTGTCGCGCCGAATCTTCCAAAAAGGCCTCTATCAACGAGGGAAATCCCTCTTTCATTATCTCTCGAAGCTCCTCAACTAAAACCATATTCAATACATCGTTCATCTGTTTTTTACCTGTTAGCTGGCTTCTTCGCCGGCCTTTAGATTCCATTCCATCAACACGCGCACTTGATTTCCTGGCTCCAAATACTGAACTTCCTGACAAAGATCATTAAGCAAACGCACTCCACGCCCATGATATTTCGCACCGGTATCCTGCGCTTCTTGTGCACGCCGAATATAAGTTTCGAAGTCAAAGCCCGAGCCGCTATCGGTGCAACAAATTCTCAATTCGACTTGTTCATCGACTAATAAACCTGAGATTTCAAAACGCACGAAACCAACCACGTTCTCCAACGCTGCAGCTCTAGCTGCATAGTACTGTGCAAATCCTTCAGCTGATTTCTTTTGATCAGAATCCAAACCAAGCACACCGTGTTCCAATGCATTAGAATACAGTTCGGCCATGACGGTATAGATTTCGCTGGCTTTGCTCCGCAAGTAAGGTGCTTCCATCATTACCTGTTGTAACAGCGGTAGCGGATTAAATTCTTTTAGCGACTTAGGTCCAAGCTCATACGAAAACTTCCAGTCTTGGGGGCCGTAATCGTCATCACTTACGGTTAGCGGATCTATCTCATCTAGATCTGCAGGTTCAACAATGGTCACTTCAACCATAGTAATATCGTCATCTCGATCTTGTTCGGCCATAAAACGGTGGACTTCGCGTTTCACTGCATCAAATACACTGCTGATATCAGCCTGGCCAATAATGTTCTCTAATCGATCAGCACCAAAATACTCACCATGGCTATCACGAGCTTCAATGACACCATCGGTTGCCATAAATAATCGGTCGCCTGGGGCCACTTCTAACACTTGAGTTTCATCCACAAACTTGTCTGCACCCAGTATTCCAAGCGGCAGGTTATTTGAAGACAACTGCACCAAATCTTCACTAGAATGTCGCCGCAGATATGCAGAAGGTAAACCACCGTTCCAATATTCAACAGTACCCTTCGCAAAATCAATGAACAGGGCTGTAGCACAACAAAAGTATCCCCCTGGAAGTACCGCTCCTAGCTTACGGTTACACTCACGAATGATATCTGTCAATGAAAAACCTTTGCCTGTCATACTATAAAACACATCGGCAAGTGGCATCGCGCCTATCGCCGCGGCCAGTCCATGTCCGGTAAAGTCACCAAGCAATATGTACAAATTCCGTGCAGGGTTTTGCGCTGCCAGTAATACATCGCCGTTGAACAACGCAAGAGGGCTCAACATATGCTTGATGTTAGAGGCTTCCAATTGCCGCGAAAGGGCAACTTTATCAAACACTGCCTTAGCTGCTTCCTGGTCCGACAACAGCTGAAGATGATGTTTCGAAATTTCATCGCGTTGCGCTTGCACAGTATTGTGCATATCGCGCATTCTATGTAGAGCGCTTAATTTCGCTTGAAGTATGACCCGGTTATACGGCTTAGATAAAAAGTCATCTCCGCCTGCCTCCACACAACGAGCTAATTCACTGGCTCCGGTTAAACTGGTAAGAAACATAATTGGAACGAATGCATCGCCACTGTTAGCCTTAATTTCACGAGCGACCTCAAACCCATCTTTTCCTGGCATCAAGGCATCTAGTAGGACTAAATCCGGCTTCAGAGCGTAAAACTTCTCAACAGCGTCGTTTCCATCAACTGCGTCAATCACTTCATAGCCGGCTTTTTCTACGATCGCACTGAGGATCTTGCGGTCGACTACATTGTCATCCGCTACTAATACCCGCGCTGTCCCTGTCGGTTCATACATGAAAGGCGGATGTGCTTATTGAATTAGAAACAGCTGATCGAAGTTTGAGATCGTGAGGATTTTTTTTACATCAGAGCTGCAATTTACAATCTCCACGCTCGCTTGATCTCCACCAGCATGATCTCGCAATAACAACAGCATACCCAAAGCAGAACTATCAATGTAGTTGGCTTGACCCATATCTATAGAATAGGTGCTTGGCTTGCTGCTGAGCGAATCATACGACTGACGAAATTCTTTATGTGCGCTGAAATCAAAACGCCCGTCAACCGCAATAGTCAATTTACTAGCCGCTTCATCCATTTCGGCGGAAATGGTCATTCGTTGTACTCCGTTAGCCCATCCGATTCTTCTATCAAGCTTAGACCAAGCGTGGCCGCTTAACATGAATGTGGTTCCGTCGCTGCTTACGTTGCATCTCCAATTTGTGAGCGACGTCACGGCTAGCGAGCATTTGAGCCAAGGCTTTCGCATCTGAGTAGTTGCGTAAATATCTAAACTTATCCTGATGTAGTACAGCCAGCCGCTGGGACACGACCTGATCTTGAGCCGCACCCGCGTACGCCAACTGTTGATAGAAGCGACGAAACAAAACCAACTCTTGTACATTCACCGGGGGGTTCTCCGCATGTTCCTGACAATAACGACTAGACAAACTACTCAACTCTTGCGCTTGCTCGGCTGCTTTGTCATGGGAAAATTGGCTCGCGGCTAATTTTTTAGCAGAGCGCAACTTAACCATTTCACGAAGTTTAAGTATCTTGTCTAACTTGCGTGAATTCACTCAGGCATCATCATGCTAGTTAGGCTTGTTTACTGGTTGCGGAAGATTATTAGTATTTTTTGCAGTGAAAAGATTCTGCAATTGGGTTATGGCGTCTTCACGGCTTACCAGCGAATGAGCGCTTTGACGAACAAACTCACACATCGGCTCATGCAATTTGATGGCTTGATCGATAACCGCATCGCTGCCTTTTTGGTATGCGCCGATATTGATTAGATCTTGTTGCTCACGGTGAGTTTGCCAAAGCTTCCTAAATGTCTGGGCTGCTTGGGTTTGGTTTTCATCCGCTAGCCGGCTCATAACACGACTGATTGAACTACCTGCATCTATTGCCGGGTATATACCTCTTTCAGCAAGGTTTCGATTGAGCACCAAATGGCCGTCTAAAATAGCGCGCGCAGCATCAACAATAGGATCTTGTAAATCATCCTCCTCGGCAAGGACCGTGTAAAATCCTGTTATCGAACCCGCATCAGCACTCGTGCCAGTGCCTGCGCGCTCAACGAGTCGCGGTAAACACGCAAACGACGAAGGCGTGTATCCTTTGCTGGTCGGCGGCTCACCCATCGCAAGACCAATTTCTCTTTGCGCTTGAGCCACTCGCGTGAGGCTATCCATAAGTAGCAGTACGTGCTTGCCTTCATCACGAAACATCTCTGCGATTTGCGTAGCTAGCCTAGCTCCCCTCAATCTCAGTGCTGCAGAATCATCAGCCGGGCAAGCGACGACTACGGATCGGGCAAGGCCTTCACCGAGATTATCTACAACAAATTCTCGTACTTCCCTGCCACGCTCTCCAATGAGACCCACCACTACGATATCAGCCTTTACAAAACGCGCCAACATACCCAACAACACACTCTTGCCTACTCCACTGCCAGCAAATAAACCCATCCGCTGCCCACGCCCTACACTGTTAAGCGCGTCTATAACTGCAACCCCTGTCTCCAGCGGGGTATCGATTGGTAAGCGTCGCATAGGATTAATAGATCGCCGGGTGCTGTCTACTGCATGAGTAAAGAACAATTCATCACCTCCGTCCAAAGGGTGACATAGGCCATCTACTACGCGCCCTAGCAAGCGGCTAGGTTCCGGCAAAAGGTTCACTTGATGTTGTTTGCTAGGCGCCCGTATCAAGGTCCCTGGCTCAATACCGGTAACGGTAGCCAGGGGCATTAGGTATGCACGGCCATGTTCAAAGCCAACTACTTCACAAGGTATTTCGCCACCCAACGGGTTTTGAAGCCAACAGAGTTCGCCAATAGCGATGGCGAACCCCTCTGCTTCAACTAACAATCCAACAGACTTTCTTACTCGCGCATAACGAGTAGTCGCGAACAGTTCCGCACCTGGAAGTTCTAAGTTATCGGTAAAGTCCTTGAGGATAGACACAATGTTATTTCGGATCTAGCGGTTGCGCATCTATGTGTTGCGCCAACGCTTGGGAGAAATGATCGCTGATATTTGCTATCAGATCTACCTCATAGAATGCAGGGCCGCAAACAACCCGCACGACAGTGTCTGGCAACGTTTTATCCGGCCGTAGTTGAGTGGATATAGACTCCGTGACCGATATCAAACGCGCATGCACGTCAGGGTTCAAATACACTAGAACTTCAGCATCAAGGTCCAACTCACTACGTAACTGGTCAACCAAATTTTGAATAACATTAGAGTTGGTACTCAGCTCGATATGTAGCAGTTGTTTAAAGAAACTCTGTAAAATTCCTACCAGATCTTTAAGTGACTCAGATAGTAGTTTGGAGTGCGTTTGTTTCAACTGCGCGCATATCCTTGTCATGTCCGCAAGCTGATCAGCCAACTCAGCTTGAGCTTGTTTTTGACCGTCTGCGTAACCTTCATCAAAACCCTTTTGAAAATTTGGGCTGTGTGCCGACATCGGCGTTGAATTTGAACCAGCTGAGGGCATATTTACATTGAACAGATCCGGCAGCGAATCAGGCATTTCAGAGGTGAATTTTTTCCAATGATGTTCTTGTGTTGTGGTATTCATGCAGGCTAAACCATCTCATCGCCACCAGCACCGCCAAGCATTATTTCCCCATCGTCAGCCAATTTACGTGCAACCAAAAGTATCTCCTTCTGCCCCGCCTCGACGTCCGATAATCTGACCGGACCTTTCGCCTCCATATCATCTTGGAGCAACTCGGCAGCACGTTTGGACATATTGCCAAATATTTTCTGCTGCAAACTCTCA
>JAADHW010000208.1 GCA_013151695.1 Gammaproteobacteria bacterium | reverse complement strand
CGTCAACCATTTAAACCCTTCTCGAAGCGTTCGAAAGGTTTTTTCAGGAATGGTACGTCGATAAAGTGGCTGATCAGTTTCGTCCATGTCTTGCACCTTGATGGCACCATACTTGTGCCGTAGATAGGCGTTGATATCGATGCGGCTAAGTGTCCTAAACCACAAATGGTTTAATGGATGAAAGCCAGCGCGGTAAGTAACAGCTATGCCGAAGTCGGCTAGATAGGGTGTCTCGTTCGCGAGCACGAGAATATTCGGATTCTCTTTGAGATCTCCGTGGGCTACACCGTGGGCGTGTAGATTATCTATGAGTGATTTCAATCGTTGGAAGAAGGCTGTCTTGTTGACAATCTCCTGGCGACGAAAGGGTTTACTTTCGATGTATTCGAGTACCAGCCAATGTCCATCCACCAAGCCATAACACTTCGGTAAACCGGATACCCCCGCTAAACGTCGGTAGACACTGTATTCGCGGCGCAACATGTGGCGCCGAAAAAACAGCAATAAGCTGCTACCACTCGCGGCCTTAACAAAGTACTTGGTTTCACCTACGGGTACTAAATAGGTTCGGCTGTTGTTGCCCTTAACGCCTACTTCTTGAATATCGGGATGAGTACGTAGAACGCTAACAACTTCGTCCGCAGTGACCTGCGCTGGTTTAGTTGACGGCGGATGGTTAAGTGATTCGACTTGCAAGGACATACATTAGATACAGCATAAGTGCGGCCGCGGCTGGTTCGCCGTTGCGGCGCATACTCAATTTAAGCGACCAGGTTTGCTCTTGATCTTCTCGCCAACTCTTGAAATTAGGCAGCAATGCGGGTGTCTTGGGCGCCCAAGCTAGCCATGCATCGCCAAATTTACGTCGCATCTGCTGGTCTTCGTAGGCAATGGTCACTGGGTAAAAGGTGTACAAAATCAAAGCGAATACCACGCCACTCCACCAAAGCGCCGAGGCCAGGGCAAAGCCGAGCATGAGGCTGATATTGCCTGTGTATAACGGGTGTCTGACTAAAGCATAGGGCCCGCACGTTGCCAATTCAGCATTTTTTACGATATGACCCGAAGCCCACATGCGCATGGCGAGACCAAACGCTACAAATGGGATGGCGAGCCAGAACAGCGGTTCAATTGGGGTTCCAAAAATGGCTGAAATAATAACCAGCAACACAGACAATATTTGCCTGGCTGCTTCGTGATGGCGAATCTCTCGCCATAGATGAGCAATACCGGTAAGAGGGGGCAAATTTTTAGTGCGTCGCGACATAGTTGTAAGTGGATACCATTGGCAATTTTACGTTAGGCGCGCACCCTACCAGATGCACAATGAATCTGCTCAGGCTAGGTCGTTAGCTGGGTGAAGGATCAGGGTAGAGTTCTCGCCATGCACTTCTAAGAACGCGCGAGGCTGATCGAAGAAACAGAACAACTAACACGCTTGCGATGAGAATATCAGGCCACCCGGAGTTGGTAAACCAAACAGCAACAGTCGCCACGATCACTGCAATACCCTCTGTCACATCATTACGAGAACACTCCCATACTGACGACATATTTACATCACCATTGCGGTAGGGGTACAGCAAGCGTAAGCAAATTAGGTTGGCCCCTAAATTCAGAAGTGCAGCGATACCCATGGTTTCAAAGATTGGGGTTTCCATGTTGGATATCCGCCATGCTATTTGAACAGCCACAGCCGCCGCAGTGCCGAAGCTTAAACAATGCAACCCGGGCTTTTGCTGCACAGGTTGCTCCGATCACAGCCAAACTCAACGCATAGGTTACGGCGTCACCGAAATTGTCGAGGGCACCTGACAGTAGCGACGAAGAACCACTGAGTGATGCTGCCGTGATCATCATAAAAAAGGTCACGGCGTTGATCGCAAGTACGAATATGAGAACGCGTCGCTGACGCGCTTCTAAAGCGCCTGCATCAATCTGAACTTGGCAACAACTATCACTCATAGGCTTGGCAATAAACGAGATGTCGTATTGTCGCTCATTGGCTTGCGTAAGTCAGCCGATGGAAGTGCAACTCGGTTGGGTTAGTTTCCGACTCAATTGTTCGGCCGATAAAGGTGTAAGGTACAACCACTCTTTTAAGGCTAGCGGTTATGTCTTGGTGGAAAATTCTTCTCATCGTGGTTGGTGTTTTGACGCTTGGTGGCATTGGTGTCGCTTGGTATGTCATCAACCATGCTGAGCTAGACATGTACGTACCATTATACGTAGAAAATTGCGGGCAGTGTCACGGTGATGTATTGCAGGGTACTGAAAAAGGTGTAGCGCTGCTGGGCGCTAAACTTCACCGCGGGGACGACGTTACGGCGTTGCAGCACAGTATCAAAAACGCGCATCCCAATTTTGGCCGTCCTGCTTTTGCGCAAGTACTCAGTGACGAGCAGATCAAAGGGCTGGCGATTTACATAGGCGAAAGGCGCATGGGTCAGCGTTTTACGCAGTTTCAATTCGATAGAGAAGTGAACATTCCAAGCGCCGTGCAATCTAGTGAAGAGCACAATTTCAAAATTGAGACAGTGATAGAAGGTCTTGATCCGCTCATATTTTCTATCGAACCGTTACCGGACGGGTCATGGTTGCTGACCGAAAAAGAACGAGGACTCTCCATCGTGTCCCGCGATGGGGTTCAATCAGCGCTGCTTGAAGGCACGCCAGAAATGGGCGGCTCAGTCGACATCATGGGTGTTCAATATGGATCAGGCTGGTTACTGGATGTCGCCATTCACCCAGACTATGAAACTAACGGTTGGATCTACTTGCACTATACAGATTTATGCGCAGAACAATGCGATAGTTCAATAATGTCCGCGTCAATGAACCGGCTTGATCGCGGACGAATTGTGAATGGTCAATGGGTAGACGTGCAGACCATTTGGCGGGCCCCATGGGAATTTTATGTAGCAACCCCGGATACTGGCGCCGGTGGGCGAATTGCCTTCGATGATTCGGGGCATGTATATATATCGGTGGGCATTAAGTCTGCTGACGGCACTGCGGATACTACCCCCCAAGATTTAGACAGTCCTTACGGCAAAATCCATCGAGTGCGAGATGATGGCACCATCCCACTCGATAACCCCTTTGTTGTGGGTGGTGACTCGAACTCGCCGCAGACGAATTTTGTCCGCAAGAGCATATGGACCTATGGCCATCGAAGCCAGCAGGGGCTTGAGTGGCACCCGACACGTAAGCGCGTGTGGAACTCTGAGATGGGTCCACGTGGCGGAGATGAGTTGAATGAGTTACTGCCTGGTCGTAACTATGGCTGGCCTTACTTTTCGTTGGGGCTTGAGTATGCGGGTTCTCAAGTTGAACGGCATAAACCCAAATCGATTGAGTTTGATCGTTCACAGGTTGAACAAACCCTCGTGGACATTACGCCGTCACCGGCTATATCGAGTTTTGTTATCTATTCAGGTAGTCGCTTTGCTGGGTGGCAGGAGAATGTGTTGATTGGTTCGCTCAAAGGTAGCTCACTGTTCCGCATGGTTTTTGAGGGGAAAAACCTTGTGCACCGTGAGACTTTGATCAAGGATCTGGCGCGTATCCGCGACGTGGAGGTTGGGTTCGATGGCTTGGTCTATCTGCTGCTCGAAAACAAAGCCGGTAGTACCATTGTTAAACTGGTGCCTAGTCAGGGAGGTGTGTAATGACTCTATTAACAACGACTCACGAATTGCGCCCCCCAGATGCTTGCGGGCATGTAGGGGATATGGGGCAGCGTATTTACTACGAAAGTTATGGTGCCGGTGATGTGCTGCTGTTGTTGCATGGATATAGTCAGTCCTGCAAATCCTGGTTGCCGTTTGTTGCTGAATTTCTCGAAGCGCACCAGGTGGTTTTGATTGACCTTCCTGGTCATGGTAAATCAGATCCGTTCAGTGAAAGCTTATCGATTCCGGAAGTGGCGCGTCAGGTTGGTCGCCTCCTCGACGCTATCGAGGTGACTGAGCTGAATGCAGTTGGATTCAGTTTTGGTGGTGATGTGTTGTTTCAAATGGCCTTGATCGAACCCAACAAGATCAACTCGTTGGTCGCGGTGGGCTCGCTTGGAAGCTGGGACATAAACGACTTTCCGGATCTTAAAGAGAGTTTCAACGCCGCTAATGTTGATATCAGTGAATTTCATACAAGTAGTGCTCAGGTGGAGAAAATATTTGAGCAATTTGGGAATTACGTTGTGCGGTTATCCGATCATGAGCTGAGAAGCATTCAAAGCAATGTGATGCTCGTGTTGGGGGACGATGACCGGGGTACGCCATTGAAAGAGGTCGCCAGAGTACGGCGCTATTTATGTCAATCTGACTTGTGGATACTACCCAATGTACCCCACAGTGCGCATGAGGGATCAAATAGAGCACTTTTCTGCGAGAAAGTTAGAGATTTTTTTGAAAGATCTCACGAGGAAAAGTAGTCTAGGGTCAAGCCTTACCAGTCTACTAGTTGGTTTTAGCGTGGCTACTCAGAGTCCATAATCTGGTCTGTTGCTTGCCGCCAGCGATCCACAAAGTCAGGGTCGTAGGCGGTTTCAGGTGACGCTCTGACTAGTTTGTCTAACGATTGTGTGTCTGCGCCGATGAGTATGCGCCAGGTATTATTTTTCACTCCATTCAATATCGTGTTGGCTGCTTGTGCAGCGGGTAGCCCCATGGTGCGCATGTTGTCTATTTCTTGTTCACCTGCTGTTCTGATTTGCTCGTCACTCATGTCTTGAAAGCCATCACGACCGGCAATAGCCCAGCGCACTCTGGCCTCATTGACCTCTTCGATAGTCCAATTCTGGGGTTGATTATGTCCCAAGATTTGCAGGCTGTTCGACAATATGTCTGTACCCGTGTGGCCAGGCATCACCACTGATACGCTCAGATGAGGTGCGTTGAAACGAAAATCGTGTATCAAAGCTTCAGAGAAACCTTTAACCGCAAATTTTGCAGTGCTATAGGCGGTATGTGGAAGCTGGGCACCTAACACTGCACGTAGAGCATTTGCGCTGCTCATATTAACCAAGTGACCGGTAGAGCTGTTCATGAGTAGTGGTAGGAAAGTTCGAGTGACAAGGTAGACGCCAGACCAACAGATATTAAAAGTTCGCTCCCATTCTTGTCTCGGGCTGTTGACGAAACTCCCGCCGCCGTTGATTCCAGCATTGTTGATGAGAAGATTAATATGCTCGGTCGAGTGTTTTTTCTGAACATCTTGGCGGAATTTTATTACCTGTGTCTCATCAGCCACGTCACAAACAGAACCCGAAACGACTGTATTTTTGGGGTTATCGGCATGACAAAGCTCAAGTGTTTTGTTCAAGTTTGATTCAATGACATCACAAATGGCCACATGGCACCCTTGCTGTGCCAACTGCCGGGCCAGTGCTCTGCCAATGCCGGTGCCCGCACCGGTTATGACCGCTATTTTGCCATTAAGGTCCTGCATATCTAGTGTCCTGTCTGATTAAGTCATCTGGTGAGGAGTGGGCATATGGGTGATACTTCGATTATCGCGTTGTTCGATGGTGAATAACTCGTAGAGGATAGAAGTCTTTAATGAAAAAGTTACCAAGCTCAGTTGTTTCCTACAAAAAAACACCTACTTTCTCCCAAGACACCATTCCGGCTGGAATACTGAAGGCACATCAGACCAAGGCAGGCACCTGGGGGAAAATTGTTATTCTAGAAGGTGAATTATTGTACCGAATTCTAGAACCTAGCGTGGAAGAGGTGTCGCTTTGCACAGATACATTCGGCGTGGTCGAACCGCAAATACTCCATCAGGTAGAGCCACTTGGGAAGGTGAGTTTCTATGTCGAGTTCCTGCGTTGATGGTGGCATCGAAGCGGTGGGGCTAGCGTGATTCGAATCGCCCTGCCTCATGATATTAACGCGCTTGCAGATATTGAGCATGCTGCTGATGGTCTGTTCCCGTCTGGTAGATTGCCGCCAGGCGATAGCACCTACCCACGTGAAGGGTTTGTTCGCGCAATTGAGTGTGATGGTTTGTTGGTTTCAGTTCAGCTTGGAAAAATTGTTGGGTTTGCTGTCGCAGAGTTGGACGAAACTAACTTTCATCTTTACCTGCTCGCCGTTCACCCTGATTTTGGACGTCGCGGGCTTGGCCGAGAACTGCTGCTTGGTACTATTAACTCAGCTACTGTCCAGAAATGTCAAACTGTGACGCTCACAACCTTTGACGACATTGCATGGAATGCGCCATTCTATGAACGGATTGGCTTCAAGCGGGTGGTGGATGACGAGCAAACAAGTTTGTTGCGCAGTATCCTGCAGGCAGAGCAGGCGGTAGGCATGTCTAACCGTGTGGCAATGACATACGAAATCTATAAGTGAGAGGGATATTGAGATGAGTGATTCACAGGCTGCAATTCGTGCCGAAGCTTTAGAGAGCTTGCTGGTCGAAAAAGGGCTACTCGATACAAACGACATCGACGCTGTGATTGAGATGTACAACGAACGGGTGGGTCCTATGAACGGTGCGCGTGTGGTGGCCAAAGCATGGCGTGATACGCAATTCAAATCACGGCTTATGACTGATGCTACTTCAGCCATAGAGGAGTTTGAGTTTGAAGGCGGAGAGGTGCAAAAACTGGTTGTGGTAGAAAACACGGATGAAGTTCATAACCTGGTGGTGTGTACGTTGTGTTCTTGTTATCCCTGGGCGGTACTTGGCCTGCCACCAAAATGGTACAAAGATCCAGCTTATCGCTCTAGGGTGGTTCGTGAGCCGCGTGTTGTGTTAACGGAATTCGGCGTGCAGCTTCTACCATCAAAAAAAGTACGTGTCTGGGATTCATCTGCAGAAATTCGCTATATGGTCCTACCTCAGCAACCTCAAACTTGGCTGGGCTTGGATGAAGAGGCTCTTGCCAGCAAAATCACCCGAGACAGCATGATTGGTGGTTGAGGTGTTAACAGATGACCGCTGAGATGAATATCGAGCTAGACAAAGTACTACAGCCGCCGATGGCAAACGGTGAAGTCATATTCGAAGAGCCGTGGCAGGGTCGTGTATTCGGTATGGCTGTGGCGCTATCTCAAGCTGAACTTTTCCTGTGGAGTGAGTTTCAGCAAAGTTTGATTGATGTGGTTGGCGATTGGGACCGGTGGGCGGAGGCAAGGCAAGCGGATGAAATTGGAACTTATCAGTATTACGAACATTTTTCGGCAGCATTGAACAAATTGTTAGTTGAGAAGTCGCTGTTGTCAGAACAAGATTATTCTACTCGGGTTGCAGAATTTAGTGCGCGCCCGCACGGGCATGATCACAGTCACTAGCTTGTTGGTCTGCTAGCTTGTTGGGCTATTAGATAGACGGGCTGACACTTAAGTATTCTTGAATTGAATCCATGTCCCCTCTAAACACTATCCGAGACTGCTTTTTTTTCAATTGATAGTCATACATGGGATCGTAGTAGTGCGTGAGCAAAGCGTGAATCCAGGCATCGTGGCTACAGTGCCCATTAAAGCTGTCTGCTAGTAGTTTTGAGATGAGCTCGTATTGCACACCGCCAAGCCGTCGAGCAATGCGCTTTAATGCCCGTTGGTAGCGGCTTTGTAAAGCCTCAGCCTGTGACGGTGTTTGCATGGCTTGGTCGATATATTCACCGCGTATATGTTCAACCCGTTGTTCTACGGTCGCTTCTAACAAAAGCAGAGGTGAGAGCTGCATGCGCGCGTGCCAAGCCTGGGGCACAGCAAGCCGGCCAATGGTGCGGCTTTCGTCTTCTAACACTAGTCGAGTATGACTTTTTTCTAGATAGTCATAGGCAATACAGTTTTCAAAACTGGCCAACGATGGTTGCCCCTCGGCATAGGCACCAAACGCCGAACCACGATGCCTAGCCAGATCTTCTAAGTCGATGGCTTCGGACACGAGACGGATCAGCACAGTTTTTTTGACGCCGGTACGACCTGCAATCACCCACCAGGGGCGGGAGTCTTCTGCGGCCTGATCGAGTATCTCTACACCGCAGTGCTTTATACCCGCCGACAAGCCGTTGTGTGGGCACGTTTATCTGCGCGAGCCAACTGCAAGCTATGCTCGAACGTTGGCCACCTCGCCAACACATGACCTGAGCTTTGGGATTAGCTTCTAACCAAGTTGTCCACGCCTGCACACGCATTTCCTTCAACTCACCGCACACGAGTTGATGGCCCAATGCTGTGGCCGTTTGGTTGCCGTGCTTTTGGTGGGCAGTCCCAACTTGGGCGCGCTCGTCGTTGTTGAGAATCGCTATATTGTGGCTGTTGGGTACGTTACCTTGGTCGAATTCTATGGGCGATGAGGTGGATGATGACTTCACTGTCCATGGAAGATTGAAAAATTGCGCC
>JAADHW010000033.1 GCA_013151695.1 Gammaproteobacteria bacterium | reverse complement strand
ATCGATTAGGCAAAGTACTGGTTCGTTTAAATCGAGTTGTAGATTCTCAAGACTTATGTGAAGCTCTTGAGGCTTGTAAGATCGCACGGGACGGTACACGAGCAACACAGCGCAACCCCAGTTGGCTGGTGCGATGGCTAAAGTGATAATCGATCTAACGAGGCTGAATACTAAGAAACCCAATCATTTCCCCAGATGATTTACTAAACCCCATATAGCGGTAGGCGTAGCGGGTAGAGTAAGTGTAAAAATTGTAGTCCTCTATGTTGCCTCCATGTTCTTTGACCCAGTCGTTGAGGGCTTTTTCACCACCTTCACGCTTGCGTACAACATCCATGTCTCGCGGGTCGTCGGTAAACAATGGATCAGTAGGATCAAAGGGCTTGTAGTGTTGTGTTGCGGTAGACAGGGTTCGCCCGGAACCAAACATTTTTTTCCGAAAGGCTGTTTGTTCGGTTATGTCCTGGGGCATGGCGACCGCAATCCACTTGGGGCTGTCGCCAGGGTATGCGCTTAAGTCGGGTGAGCTGCCCAACTCGGTTGTTTTGAAATCATCCCGGGTTAATACTTCGAAGCGGCTATCGACATAGACGATGGCCAGTGGCCGCTCTGACCACACCACATAAGCCCCTGCAAACAAGCAAACGAACTGCAGCAACCCAATCAAGGTGAGGTCTGTTTTTAAGCCGGGTTTGCCGGCTTTGAACACCACCAAGGTGAGCAATGGCCCCAGTACCATATCCACCGCCACAATAATGCGTATGCCGCGCCAGCCACCGTCGCTTTCGAAAAAGAAACTTGGGTACCATTCGAACACCACAAAATAGGCAAGTAGTAAAAAAATCAGGAAGCTGATGCCGAGGTGAATCGCGAAAGCGGAATATCTTGTCATAGTGTGTTGTTAGTCCGTGAAACGCATAGATAAATCCAGCGGATCGACATTCTTTGTCAATTCTCCGCTGGAGATATAATCCACGCCTGTGGCTGCAATTTCAGTGATGGAATTCTCATTGATACCGCCGGAGGCTTCTAGCTTGATCAATCCACGAGAGCGAGTCACAGCGGTGACGGTATCGCGTATTGAAAAGTTGTCGATCATCGCAATGTCTGCACCTGCGGCGATTGCTTGGGCAAGCTCGTCGAGGTTCTCGACTTCGACCTCTATGGGTAAGTCGGGCTGTAAACGTCGCGCCTCTGCCACAGCTGCGGCGATACTGCCAGCTGCGGCGATGTGGTTTTCCTTCAGTAGAAAGGCGTCAAATAACCCTTGGCGATGGTTGCTACCACCACCACAAGTCACCGCATACTTTTGTGCGACACGTAACCCAGGGATAGTTTTACGCGTGTCCAAAAGTATCGTGTCTTGGCCTTGGATCAGTGCGAGGAATGCGGCTGTTTTTGTTGCGGTACCTGAGAGTAGCTGAACAAAGTTGAGTAGGGTCCGTTCAGCGGTCAGGAGGCTGCGTGCGGGACCTCTTAGGGTGAACAGCTTCTGCTCAGCACTGATCTTGTCGCCGTCCTCGACGTGCCAGTTCAATACGATGAGTTCGTCAACTTGTTTAACTGTTTCTTCGACCCAAGTGCTGCCGCAGAATATGCCGTCTTGTCGGGTAATCACTTCGGCAGTGGCGATGGTGTTGTCGCTAATCAGTGCAGCTGAGATATCCCCGCTGCCCACATCTTCGGCTAGTGCTTGTCGTACATTCTCTGTGGCGGCGATGGCGAGGGTTTGTCTATCTATCATGTTATTTCTTTACGCAATTCTTGGTGTTGTGGGTAAGTAGCGGTGATAATTGTAAATCGGTTTGAGCTTTGGAAGAACTAATTGCGTGTTACACCTTCACATCGCCTTGAGGATGCACTTTGGACACCCAGTTTAAACTGGGAGGAGCGGCCTAGCTGGGCGCAGCCGGAGTTGGTGGTTATCCACTGCATTTCGTTGCCTGAAAATGAATTTGGCGGCGGCGCACCGCAGCGGCTATTTCTGGGCACTTTAGATGCTCAAGAGCATGAATCATTTGCCGACTTGGTGGATGTGAATGTGTCCCCGCATGTGTTGATTGATCGGGTCGGCAATGTTCAGCAGTTTGTTGAGTTCGATAAGCAAGCTTGGCACGCAGGGGTTTCGGCGTGGAACTGTCGCAACTTGTGCAATCAGTTTTCCATTGGCATTGAACTTGAGGGATCTGTCTCCAGTCCATTTGCGACGAGCCAGTACAATGTGCTGAATGAGACCTTGACCACCCTACTAAGACACTATCCGAGTTTGTGCGCAAGCTCGGTGGTAGGGCACTGCGAGATTGCACCTGGACGCAAATTTGATCCCGGTCCACATTTCGATTGGGCTCGGGTGCTGAGCGAGTTGCATAGCAGCTATACTAAGTGAGCGAAATTCGCATTTTGAGAGAGTTTATGACTTATCCCCGTGATCTCGACGATACCAACGCACAAGAGACAAGTGAGTGGTTAGCTTCGTTGGAGTACATCTTAGAGCATGAAGGTACTGATCGAGCCAATTTTCTGCTTGAGCGGCTGTCTGCCCGGATGACAAAAACCGGTGTTCGTTTGCCGTACACCATTACCACGCCCTATCGAAATACTATCCCGTCCGTAAAAGAGGCTTTCATGCCTGGTGATTTGTTTATGGAGCGACGTATACGCAGCCTCATTCGTTGGAATGCGTTGGCCATGGTGGTGCGCGCAAATCAGCGTCCCGGCGAACTAGGTGGGCACATATCTAGTTTTGCCTCCTCGGCAACCCTTTATGATGTGGGTTTTAACTACTTCTTTCGCGGCGCAGACGATGAAGCAGGTGAAGCTGGCGATTTGATTTATTTTCAGGGCCACGCCGCGCCGGGAATTTATGCCCGTTCCTTTCTGGAGGGAAGGCTAAGCGAAGAGCAAATGGATGGCTATCGCCGAGAGGTAGACGGCGGTGGCTTAAGTTCGTATCCGCATCCTTGGTTAATGCCAGACTATTGGCAGTTTCCAACTGTTTCCATGGGGCTGGGCCCTTTACAGGCTATCTATCAAGCCCATGTCATGAAATATCTTGACAGTCGCGGTTTGGTTGAAATGGGTGATCGGAAGGTCTGGGCATTCTTAGGCGACGGCGAGACTGACGAGCCAGAGTCGTTGGGTGCCATTGCGCTTGCCGGGCGGGAGAAGCTAGACAATCTTATCTTTGTGGTCAATTGTAATCTACAGCGTCTAGATGGGCCCGTTCGTGGCAATGGCAAGATCATTCAAGAGCTAGAAGGCTCTTTTCGTGGGGCTGGCTGGAATGTTCTTAAAGTGGTTTGGGGACGTTTATGGGATCCGCTGTTTGCCCGGGATGAGCGTGGTTTGATGCAACAGCGCATGAATGAGACTGTGGATGGCGAGTATCAAAACTTCAAAGCCAAGGACGGGGCGTATGTGCGTGAAAATTTCTTTGGCGGTTCTGATGAGTTGCGTGGGATGGTTGATCATTTGTCTGACGAAGACATCTATCGCCTGAATCGTGGTGGCCATGACCCGTTTAAAGTTTATGCCGCTTACCATGCAGCAGTACACCATAAAGGTGAACCCACAGTCATTCTAGCTAAAACCGTAAAAGGTTACGGAATGGGTGATGCCGGAGAATCTGAAAACGATACGCATCAGGTGAAGAAGCTTAACCATGAAGAATTAAAACACTTTCGCGACCGTTTCGATGTGCCGCTGACAGATAAACAGCTAGAGAGCGTACCTTACTATCGGCCCGCGGCAGACTCGCCGGAGATGAAATATCTACAAGACAAGAGAGCATCTCTCGGCGGCCCTATTCCCCGTCGAGTGGTCAATTCAACCCGTCTTGAAGTGCCGGATCTGAAAGTGTTTGAAGCGCAGTTGAAAGGCAGTGGCAAACGCAGCATCAGTTCTACTATGGCCTTTGTGCGGATTCTCGCTACCTTGTTACGTGATAAAAAAATTGGTCAACGTATCGTGCCTATAGTGCCTGATGAGGCCCGCACATTTGGTATGGAAGGTATGTTTCGTCAACTTGGCATCTACTCGTCGGTTGGTCAGTTGTATGTACCTGAAGATTCTCAGGAAATCAGTTCCTATCGAGAATCTAAAGATGGTCAGGTTATGGAGGAGGGTATCAATGAGGCAGGTGCTTTTGCTGCATGGCTATCCGCTGCAACCTCGTATAGTACACATCGCTATACCTTGATTCCGTTCTATATCTTTTACTCAATGTTTGGCTTTCAACGGGTTGGGGATTTAGCTTGGGCAGCAGGTGATCTGCAAGCCAGAGGTTTTTTATTGGGGGGTACTGCAGGTCGAACCACACTTAATGGTGAAGGGCTGCAACATCAAGATGGACACAGCCATTTGTTGGCGTCGACTATTCCAAATTGTATCAGCTATGACCCTTGCTACGCCTATGAACTGGCTGTGATTATGCATGAAGGTTTGCGCCGCATGTTTGTAGAGCAAGAACCGGTGTTCTACTACCTAACCGTGATGAATGAAAACTATCTGCATCCAAAAATGCCCAAGGGAGTTGAAGAAGGTATCCTAAAGGGAATGTATCGTCTGCGCACAGTGGGTAAGGGCAAAGTTAAAAAAGTACGATTGCTCGGCAGCGGTACTATTTTACGCGAGGTAGAGGCAGCGGCTGAATCTCTGCTCAAAGACTATGACGTGAGCAGTGAAATTTGGAGCGTCACTAGCTTTACCGAGCTTGCACGGCAAAGCCAAGATGTCGAAAGATGGAATTTGTTACACCCGGCAGAAGCCCCTCGTGAGAGTTATGTAGCCCAATGCCTTGGTGGAGATGTGCCGGTGATTGCTGCAACCGACTACGTCAAAGCTATCCCAGAGCAATTGCGAGGCAGCATTGATGCACCATTTCATGTATTAGGCACAGATGGATTTGGTCGTAGTGATACCCGTGAGAAACTACGAGAGTTTTTCGAGGTTGATCAAAACTTCGTTGTTTTAGCCGCCTTATCAAGGCTAGCCCAAGCACAAGTGATTTCTACCCAAGAAGTAGAAAAAGCACGACAACAATTGGGTATAGATGCAGGCAAGAGGAATCCACGTGAGAGTTAGTTGGTATTATTTATGGATATTTTAGTACCCGATTTGGGTGATATCGAGGAAGTGGAAGTCATTGAGCTGTGTGTTGCCGTAGGTGATAGTGTAGCTGTGGATGACTCTCTGGTGGTGATTGAGTCTGACAAAGCATCTATGGATGTACCCA
>JAADHW010000133.1 GCA_013151695.1 Gammaproteobacteria bacterium | reverse complement strand
CGCCCCCGATCATGTAGATATGTACGTCAAAGTAGAATCGTTCAACCCTATGGCATCCGTCAAAGATCGACTCGCCTACGCCATCATCATGGATGCACGACAAAGTGGCACCTTACAGCCAGGACAAACTGTCGTCGAAGCCACTTCTGGAAACACGGGCATTGCTTTGGCCATGGTCTGTGCAGTGATGGACCACCCCTTTGTTGCCACTATGGCAGAAAGTTTTTCTATTGAGCGCCGCAAAATTATGCGCGGATTGGGGGCCAAGGTCATTCTCACTCCGGCTGCAGAGCGCGGTTCCGGCATGGTTAAACGAGCCGCAGAACTCGCCGAACAACATGGCTGGTTCCTCGCCAAACAATTCGAAAACCCAGCAAACCCTGCCTACCATGCCAGTACAACCGGACCTGAGATCCTGCAAGATTTCGCCGGTGAGCGCTTAGACTACTGGGTAACTGGGTGGGGGACTGGTGGTACCTTGAGTGGCGCTGGCAGTGTACTTAAGGCTGCACGACCAACGCTTAAAGTCATCGCTACAGAACCCGAACAGGCCGCTTTGTTATCCGGTGGAGAATGGTCACCGCATAAAATTCAGGGTTGGACACCAGATTTCCTACCTGGCGTCCTCGACGGCTCCATTGCTGATGAGATCATCACAGTCAACGAAAACGACGCCATGAATAACGCCTTTCGCCTCGCCAGCGAAGAAGGAATTTTTGTCGGTGTGTCTGCTGGGGCGACCTTGACCGTGGCGCTAAAAATTGCCGAAAGCGCAGACAACGGCACGGTGATATTGGCCATGATGCCTGACACAGCAGAGCGATACTTATCGACCCCATTGTTCGAAAATATCAACGAAGGATCCGACGACGACTGGCTTAATTCATTGTAACCTGGATTAGGCGGTGAAAGTCTGGGAAGCAGTATCAGACCGGCATTTTACCTAAGCCGATCAGCACAAAACTTTCCCTAACCCACCCTACAAAACTACTGCTAAGGGATTTTTTACATCGATCGCTTACAAACATGGCATCGTAAACTTACAGCCGCTAGCGACAAGCCCTTCTAACCTGTTTAATCATTTACAACGCGCAGAACGCCATGTTGATTACCGCATTTTTTCTCGGCTTTACCTTTGCTCATGATGCGGCCATGGTTGTTGCCGCCAGCACAACTATCATCTACCAATGTAGTGACCCCGCAACAGGACACCGTAGTTTCTCAGACCTTGGCTGTGCTCCACAACAGAGCATGTCTAACGTCGATCTATCACCTACCCTTGTTATCGCACCTCTGACATCTACTGAAAAAACACGCCTTAAGAAGCTGCAGGCAACGCTCTCCCAGCAACAAAAAACAAGACACAAGCAACGGCTACGTCATTCTCAGAATCGTAACAAGCTGGCAGCACTAGGCCGAAAAGAGTGTTCAAACGCCAAAACCAAGCTCAGTCAACTTCACCAACAACGGCGCCAAGGCTATAGCCTGAAGCAATACAAAAAACTACGCCAGCATGAACGGCAATACGAGAAAGTTAAACGTCAATCATGCTGATGAATACCACCCTCGAAGGGCAGCGATAGAGGCGTCCGTTGTAGTGCTTGTTACGCGGCGTATTTGCGTTAGGTTGCGCCACGACCATGTGAGCTGGAACCTCAACCTCGTCAGCCGACACATCATTTGATCCAGAACCACGCATACCTAACGGATCCCAGTTATCAATAATTGAACACTCGCTCATCGGCAAAATGACGGTGAAAAGGTCTGTGTCAACGCGTAACGGCGACAGAATATACTTCGCGTGATGAGCACCGCTGACGAAGCTATTAGTTCCAGAAACAACAAAGTTGGCACCCGACCTTCGACCTAGTGTCCTATCTGACTAATTTGTTCAAATTAGTCAGATAGGACACTAGAAAAGGCGTATGACCATTCGCCGCAACCAATACATCGGCGTTATCCTGCCACAAGGATTCAACCGTTTCGCTGGGCCAATATGCCGCCATTAATTTGGCGGCATTAAGAACCATGACATGCCAAGCGGCAACACTATCGGCTTTCGCCAGGGTTTCACAGACTAATGCGCAGGTCACTGGATCAACCTCATATCCACCTAGTGAGCTGGGCAAATAGAGGCGGACACACCCGCATTACACATCGCAGCGTAGGCATCGTCATGCAGGCGCGCATGAGTTTCACCCCATGCAGCATATTTTCTGATGTCCTCAAGTGCCGCCTCGGTGAGCGTAAGAAGTTTGTCTCTCAATGTTCCCTCCTGTACTGGTATTCGAATGATCCGGATAGGGTGTGCAATGCGCGAGTCGAAGCTGCGGGCAAGCGCACAAAATCTAGTGGGAAATTCGACTATATTTACCCAACTACGTTGCAGGATGCACGGATGCCTTGTGGCTTTCACATAAATAAAGAAGAAGGTTTGGTTACCATCACCGGCAACCAACTTGTACCTTTGTACGAGGCGGTGAGCATGGGCAAAGCCCTCATGGCCGACCAAAATTTCGAACCTACACTACCAAATTTGGTCGATTTGCGAGGCTTAGAAATAAGCCGGTCTAGGGATGAGACCTTAGCCTTCCGTCGGTTTATTCTCGAAAGTTACATGCCGCTGATAAATACGTCTATCGCCATCGTGATCGACGACAGCTTAGACAAATCATCCTTAGCCGGTTTGTACCACCTCAGTTGCAGAATGGAACGAACCGAACTTTTCGATCACTATGAGCAAGCGTTGAAATGGTTGATGCGTCGCGAGTTTCAAACTGGCGGAAATATCCAGTAACCCCTCTCTTTCGCAAAGTATTTGTTCGCCAAAAACTTCGCAGTTGTGTTATTGCAATAAATAAATACCTGTACTGAGTCCTATAACCGTTGTCCAAAATAGATATTGACCAAAATAGGCGACAACCCTCGACAGGGTTTCATTAGATTCGCCGTCTGCCATGGCCACAGGCCTGTCATTCGCTCTGTCCACGTACGTCTCCCATGCGGACTACTACACGATCTTGAGCCATCCGGCGATCAAGCTAAGTCCATGTAAGAGTGAAGGTTTGGTATTGTTATTACCGGCGCTCGAGTTCTCTCAAGAAACCAATCGATCATCGATCAGCGCCACCATTTGCAGCAAAAATAGTGTCACCCATCACAAAACGAGGCGCAAACAAATTAGAGCTAATTATGTTCGCAGTATGTAAACCCTGTGAGAAAAAATGAATAGTGAAGGAATTATGGATTCGAAATACCTAAGGTATTGAACTGGAAAGAGATTTCAAAAAGCCATCCCGACCACTGCCGAAAGATGCTTTTTTTTTGCCGAGTTTTCTGTATCCTAGCAATCCTCACTAGCCGAAGCTGTATGTATAAACAGTGTTTTTCTCCTCGGCAGGGCGATTACACCACGTGCAGCTCGGCTAGTTGAGGCCAAACCCCACTCCACTCTACCCCTCAAGCCAGTTTCACACGCCGTCAGCTATTTTGTAGTCGATGAAGGTAACCTAGGCAATAGCCCCCACCAATCGAAAGAAGCATCTGCTACAGCAACAAACTCTGGGTTTAACAAACTTTCCTTGCTGTTGTACGGTAAAACCGACTTATCGAAACTGTACACCTCACCGCCTGCAGCCCTAAGCACTGCATGCGCAGCGCCTATGTCCCATTCACTGGTCGGTCCTAGCCGCGGGTAGCAATCAGCTCCACCTTCAGCTAGAACGCACAACTTGAGGGAACTGCCCACCGGCCTACGCGACAAAGGGTGCATGAGGTTTTCCAGTTCATCGAGATATTTTTCTAATCTCTCCCCACCGTGACTGCGGCTTGCGACAATCACAAAATCATCATTGTTCAGTGACATGTGCCGACCCGAGATAGGCTGGCTTTTGCCATTTTCAATGACTTTCGCGATCCCGCGGTCTACATCACCTATGTAAATCTTATTTTGAATGGGAACCCCGACAATTCCAAAACGAGGTAGCCCATCACTGATCAAAGCGATGTTTACCGTAAACTCGCCATTTCTATTCACAAACTCTTTGGTGCCGTCTAGCGGATCCACAAGCCAATATTCGGACCATTGACGGCGCACATCATAGCCGGGCGGCTCAGACTCTTCCGATATGATAGGAATATCGGGGGTAACGGCTTGCAGCCCTCGCTCAATGATTTCGTGAGCGGCTAGATCAGCTTGAGTCAAAGGTGAATTATCAGACTTGTTTTCAACCTTGAAGTCGCTGTTGTAAACTTCAAGTATCGCGTCCCCAGCGGCAACAACAATGTCGATCAGCGCAGCTTCAGGTATATCCATCATTTTTCCTAGTCAGCTATTGATTATTCTTGCAGGGAACTGTAGACCACAAAACATCATCTAAGCTGCAAGTTCAACGTCTTGTATTATGCACCACACGCTTTTAGGAACATCATGCGCAACACTCCAAAATGGGAAAACATCGACACTGTCGTGCTAGATATGGATGGAACGCTACTCGATTTACATTACGACAACTTAGTTTGGAACGAAATGGTGCCTCAAGCGCTGGCCGACCAAGACAAATTGTCTCTTCAAGATGCAAAACAACACCTCCTCACACACATGCAAGAAATTAATGGCTCCATAGAATTTTATAGCTTCGAATACTGGGCGCACTATACCGGTCTCGATTTGGTTGCCGTACATCGCCAAGCGACAAATCTTATCGAATATCGACCCCAGGCTAAGCTGTTCCTGCGCTGGCTGCGAAGTACACACCGACAGGTTATTCTAGCGACCAATGCGCACCCAGATTCCCTTATGGTAAAGGATGAGTTTACCCAAATTAGCATGGAGGTAGACGTGGTGGTGTCCAGCCACGATTATCAAGCACCCAAGGAAGCAGTTGGGTTTTGGCAAGCACTACAGCGACAACACCCATTCGACCCATCAACCTGCCTATTTGTAGACGACAATGAGCCTGTTTTGGATGCCGCAGCTCAATTTGGTGTCGAACATTTGCTCTGCATCAACATTCCTGATTCGAGCAAGCCACAACGTGACGGCCTCCGATACCCCAGTTTCAACGGTTTTGGAGAAATTTGCCCAGCGATTGAAGCCTTGCACGCCCCCCAAACTACAACCCACCGATGATAGAACTTGGTGCCGTTCGAATAGATCGCTGGTTATGGGCAGCGCGTTTTTTTAAGACTAGGACTGCGGCAAAAACAGCCATCGAGAACGGCCAAGTACTTATAGATGGGC
>JAADHW010000117.1:5328-7624 GCA_013151695.1 Gammaproteobacteria bacterium | reverse complement strand
CCCAACCGCCAGTGATTTGCTGACTAGTAGGTTTACTGCAGTTGCGCAGTCTTCGCTCGATATCGTCTCGGCAATTACTGCATCGGTGAGGGCGCCTGTGAGTCCATCTGAACACAGCAAAAAAGTGTCGTTTGGTTGGATATCGAATTCAATAACTTCTAGTTCGATTGCTTCAGCGATGCCCAGTGCACGAGTAACGATATTACTTCGCGGATGGTTGCGAGCCTGGGCTTGGCTCAGTAGGCCAGCGCTAACCAGTTCTTGAACTTGACTGTGGTCTTTTGAGATCTGTTCTAGCTTATCATCTCGCAATCGATAGAGCCGACTGTCTCCAGCCCATACACAAAGTCCACAATTTTGTATTGTGATCATGACCACGATGGTACTACCAACCACGTCAACGTTAAGTTGAGTGGCTTGATCGAGCATTATTCGATTGGCAGTTTCGAGTAGTTTTTCTAGCTGGGTGACGGCTGCGCTTACCGAGTCAGCGGGTTGATAGGTTTTTAAGGTATCAACAACAGTGTTGCTGGCAAAGTCTCCAGCTTGGTAACCCCCCATGCCATCTGCTATGACCCAAATTTGGCTTTCTGATAGCGCTAAGCACGCATCCTCGTTAACTTCACGTACTGAACCTACGTCGCTCTTGCTGGCTGATTCCCAACGCAATTGTGTCTGCTGAAAACTGATTTCTCAGCCGCCTTGGATGCGAGGCAACAACACCACTTCAGCATCCTGCGGAATATTCTGCCCCCAATTATCTCGGTAAATTTCGCCATTGATTGATACGGCGATACCGCTATCGTTGCCGGGTTTTAGAAAACTGCCAATTCCTGGGTATCGTTCAGCAAGCTTATGCAACAGCTCGCGGATGGTCTGCGCGTCTATAGCAATAGAGGCTTGACCATCCACGGCGTCACGTAACATGCCGACAAACTCCACTTGCATGGAGCGTTAGCCTTTTTGGCTGTTCTTTATCGCCTTCAAGATTCGTGGAGGAGACATGGGTACATGATCTAGTCGCACACCTATTGCGTTTGACACCGCATTACCGATTGCAGCAAGAGGAGGCACAATAGATGTCTCACCCACGCCACGAATACCATATGGATGTCCTGGATTGGGAATTTCTAGAATAACCGTATCGATAAAGGGGAGGTCTGAACAAACCGGGATGCGATAGTCGAGGAAGCCTGAATTTTGCAGGCGCCCATCTTTACCGTAAACGTATTCTTCGTTCAACGCCCAGCCGATGCCTTGTGCTGCGGCGCCTTGAAACTGGCCTTCAACATAGTCTGGGTGTATCGCTTTACCTGCGTCTTGAACGACAGTGTAGCGCAGTATTTTTGTCGCACCAGTTTCTGGATCTACTTCCACGTCGCAAATATGACTGGCGAATGAAACGCCTGCACCGTCGGCTACCACTTCACTATGGCCCGCAATGGGTCCGCCAGTGTTGGGCGACTTGGCGGCCAATTCCGCCAGGCTGAGTTGAGGTAGGTTGTTGTTCCTGACGCCTTTGGCTACAGCCTTACCTTCTTTCCACTCAACTTGATTGGCTGGAATTTCCCAGGTTTTAGCAGCACGTTCACAAAGCACTTCGATGGCGTTGCGTGCGGCAAATATCAGCGACATGCCAGACGAAAAGGTTCCTCGACTGCCTTCAGTGGTGTCGTTGTGCCCTAGCGATGCGGTATCCGCAATAGTGCACGTGACGTTTTCGTAAGCAATGCCGAGTTCTTCAGCAACAATTAGAGATAAGGATGCTCGAGAACCACCGACATCTACTGTGCCGACGATCACGTTGACCGTACCATCGATGCCGATGTTGAGATCGGTACACGTTTGGCCACCAAAGTTGAACCAGAACCCACAAGCCATGCCACGGCCTTGGTTTTTGCCCAGTTTGGCCCGCATATGCGGATGTTTCTTCACCGCTTCCAAAGTAGGTCCTATGCCGATGGGTCCGTAAGTAGGTCCGTAGGAGGCGCGCGTGCCTTTCTTGGCAGCATTCTTGATTCGAAAGGATACCGCGTCGAGCCCGAGTTTTTCTGCGACTAAATCCATGGTGCTTTCTACCGCAAAAGCTGCCATGGGAGCGGAAGGTGCTCTGTAAGCCGCCACCTTGGGTCGGTTGACGAGTACATCGTAAGCTACAGACTTAACGTTAGGCAGGTCATAACATGCCCAACAAGTCATTGCACCGAACATACCCCACATACCCGGGAATGCACCGTCTTGGTATCGAAGCGTGGCGCTGGCGGCGGTAATGCGTCCATTTTTTGTGGCGCCAATT
>JAADHW010000117.1:0-5261 GCA_013151695.1 Gammaproteobacteria bacterium | reverse complement strand
GCAAATTAGCTTTGCGGGAAAGGGCTAATGCGACAGGCTCCATCCAAACGTGAGTTTTACCGCCAAAACCCCCGCCGATCTCAGATGAAGTAACCTTCAGCTTAGCAATGTCCATCCCTAACAGGGCTGCACACGTATTCCGGTAGTGGAAATGTCCTTGAGTGGTAACCCATAGTTCGCCATGGCCGTCTGGGCTGACATTGGCAAGACAAGCGTTCGGCTCAATATAGCCTTGGTGGGTTTGCTCTGTTTTGTAACTTTTTTCAATGATCACATCAGCCTTGGCAAATCCCTTGTCTAGATCGCCGTGACCAAATTGTGAGATCTGACAGATGTTGGTGGGTTTGTCTGACTTGGGGTCTCCCTTGGTACGTACTGAGGGTTGTACGACAGGTGCATTTTCGGCCATAGCTTTGTCGACATCGGTCACGTGAGGTAGCTTTTTGTACTGTACCTTGATCAGCTTAAGCGCTTTTTTAGCGATGGTAATATCGGTTGCGGCTACCGCAGCGACGGCATGCCCGTCATAAAGTGCGCGATCACGCGCCATGCAGTTTTCCAAAATATCAAACATACCGCGATTGCCATTGGTCAGATCGGGTAGATCTTTGCTGGTGATGATCGCTTTAACGCCCGCTAGTTTTTCAGCCTTGGACGTATCTATTTTCTTGATTTGTGCATGGGCATGGGGAGAGCGCAGTATCAGGCCGACTAGCTGCCCTGGGGCAAACGTATCAGCACCATACCGAGCTCGGCCGGTAACTTTATCTAAGCCGTCGGGACGCAAAGGGCGACTGCCGACTAGTTTAAATTCCTGGTTGGTAAAACTCGTATCGAGTGCCACGATATTTTCTCCTAAACAATCTTTTAAATGAGCTACAAAAAATATTTTCTATGCGCGTTTCTTTTTTGTCTTGCTCTTGTTTTTCTTACGCTCAGCTTTTGCCTTCATTTTAGTGGCATCTTTAGCCAGTTGTTTAGCAGAACTTTGAACTGCCCGAACTATCTTGTCATATCCGGTGCAGCGGCATAGATTGCCTGCTAAGGCATAGCGAATCTCAGTTTCAGTAGGATTAGGGTTACGGTCTAACAAGACTTTGGAAGCAACCAAAAATCCTGGCGTACATATGCCACACTGCAGAGCGGCATGTTTGATGAAGTTCGTTTGTAGTGGATGCAGAGTGTTGCCATCGGCCAAACCTTCCACGGTGTTGACTTCGCGACCTTCGGCTTCAGCACCCAATACCAGGCAAGAGCACACCAAACGGCCGTCTAAGGTGACGCTGCAGGCGCCACAGTCGCCGGTACCGCACCCTTCTTTAGCGCCAGTTAAGCCCAAACGATCGCGCAGCACATCTAGCAGTACTTCGCCGGGACGGCAGACATATTCGACGGCATCGCCATTAATTGTTGTTGAAACATGTATTCCAGACATTATTTGCCTCCCGCACGTTGATAAGCGATTTTTGCAGCCCGTTTTGCCATCACGCCAGCTACTTCTGTTCTAAATTCAATCGTACCGCGTTTGTCATCAATAGGTGAACAGGCGGCTTCGCATGCCTTAGCGACCTTGGCTAAAGTCGCTTCGTCTAGCTTGCTACCTACCATGGCTCGAGCAGCAGCGGGTACAACAACAACTGTTGGTGCAACCGCCCCCAGGACCACGCGGGCTTTTTTAATAACGCCGCGTGCACCGATGGTTAGGTTTACGCCGGCGCTACACACAGCAATATCCATCTCGGTACGAGGAATAAATCTCAAGTACGCATCAGCAGATTTTGCTTGGCTTTTCGGAAGGGATATCGATTCTACAATTTCACCCTTTTTAAGTGACGTCGTGCCTGGACCGGTGACTACTTTTTCGACAGGTAATGTACGTCGACCCTTGGGTCCTACGATGACCACTTTAGCTCGAGCTGCAACCAAGGCAGGTACGCTGTCAGCTGCAGGCGAGGCATTACATAAATTGCCGGCCATGGTGCAGCGGCCTTGTATTTGGTCAGAGCCAATAAGGTTGGCAGCTTCGACCACCCCTGGCCAAGCCTTGACTAATGCTTTATTTTCGCCCATTTCGGCACCGCATACGCTGGAACCGATGCGAAATGCGCCGCCTGTGCTGGTGATGGTTTGCATCGACGGGATGCGTTTTATGTCGATAAGGACGTCTGCTTCGACTAGATCGCTTTTCATACGAACCAATAAATCTGTTCCCCCGGCCAACACAAATGCGTTTCCTTTAGCCTTGTGTAATAGAGCCACGGCGTCCTTTGTTGTAGTGGGCGCTTCGTATCTCATCAATAGGTGCCTTGCTCAGTGATTTGAGCTAATTTATCACGGGTGAAGCGAGAATCTACTATTAGATGCATTGTTGGCGAAAATAAAACTCAGCAAACTTAAGCCAGCGATTTAGAGGGGTTTTGGATTGGCAAACATGGGATTTTATTGACGTCGCAGTCCGCCACTTCTAAAATTGGTAACCTCATGAAATAATTGTGATTTTTAGCGAAAAGTTTGTCCGCTGCGCTTGAGCCATCCGCCCATGTGTCGACCGGCTGGGTCGTGATGAGTCCAGTGCAAAACTCCACCGCGCTGGTTGTACTCGTACTCACCAAGATATTTGATCAGATCGCCAGTTCGTAGTGGGCTCACGCGGGGGGCAAGATCAATATTGTGTGCCACCAGTATGGTTTGCCCGCGCCCAATATCCAGAATAAATTTCTGATGGCGAGAACCTTTGAGATCATCAGCTAACACCTTAACCACGATACCCTCGCCGGTAACTTGTACGTCGCTGCGTTTGTTTGCGAATGCGCTGTGAGCGTCAGATATTGTGCCGCGTTGCGTCTCCACAGTTTGGGCCGTTTGGGCCCAGCCAGTATTGGAGAGGCTGTCGGATTGATTAAATGTATTGCAAGCTTCTACGCTGCCTGTGCGGAATCCGATTTTGAACCACTTGGTGCGTTGCGCAGATGAGCCATGGGTAAAAGACTCTGGTCGCACGCGTCCGCCGGCTCGCCTTTGTAAACTGTCATCGCCGATGGCAGCAGCTGCCTGCAAGCCTTCTTCAATGTCACCTGCTTCGAGTAGGTCTCGCTCACCTTCAGCGTAGTGTGCCCAGATACCGGCGTAGCAATCTGCCTGAAGCTCTACCAATACTTGTAGTTGATTTGCTTGTTTTTTTGATTGGCCCTGTTTGGCTTCGTGTACTTTTGGTAATACCCCTGTAAGGTTTTGTACGTGATGGCCAATTTCATGACCAATCACATAAGCTTGGGCGAAGTCGCCTGGGGCACCCAGTTGTTTAAGTTGTTTGAAAAAGTCTAAATCTAGATAAACGCGTTGATCAGGTGGGCAGTAAAAGGGACCCACTGCGGCAGTGTTGTAGCCGCAAGCAGAGTTAACGCCACCGCTAAACAGTCTCAGCTTTGGTTCTATATAACGTCTACCCGATGAGCTAAATAACTTACCCCAAGTGACTTCGGTGTCTGCCAGAATCACGCTCAAAAATACCGCTGCGTCATCGTTTCCAACCGGTTGGTTTGGGTTGATTTGTGACGGTGTGTAGCTGTTGTTTTGCCCAGATGAGCCCAGCAAGATGCCTAGCAATTGTGATGGATCACCGCCCATGAGGGTGATGGCAATTACCGCGATGATGCCAATGGTACCCATGCCGCCGCCGAGCTTTAAACCCCGAGTGCGCATAGGTCTAGAAGAACGTTGGCCACGGGTGTCTTCTACATTGGTGCTGCGTCGACGTCCTCGCCATTGCACCATGAGTGTGCCCCTTACTGCTTAAGATGAAGTTTAAGTTGTAAGGGACTTTAGCTGACGGGCACGTTAGTTTGCAAAATAGCTCAAGGAGGATGGCTTATATTTTACATTCCAACTGTGGTGCTTTGTGCATGAACATCTGTGTCTGTGCTCTGGAGTCGAAGAATCTGCCCGCCAGAGTTGTGCTCCAACAAGATATAGATTTCTCCGTTAGGCCCCATCTCGATGTCTCGAAACCTTGCTAGATCAGTGAGTAGTGTTTCTCGATGAATGACTTTATTGTCCTTTATGGCTAGCCGATAGAGGCTTCTTGCTTTGAGGGAACCTACTAATAGATTGTTGTCCCAGCCAGGAAAGATGTCGCCAGAGTAAAATATGAAGCTGGAAACTGCAGGTGATGGGGTCATGTCGACAACAGGCTGCTCGATTTCATCTAGTTCGAATTCGATACCTAAACGTTTGCCATAGGCTACCGGAGTGCCATCATAGTTAAGCCCCTTGGAGTGCAAAGGCCAGCCGTAGTTGCGCCCTGGAAGTAACCGATTGACTTCGTCGCCACCGCGCGCGCCCATTTCAGTACCCCATAGTGTATTTGTTGGAAAGTTATACTCTAAGCCCTGGGGGCTTCTGTGTCCGTAGGTCCAAATACTTTTTAGTGCCCCTTGGGTCTCCACAAAAGGATTGTCGATGGGGATGTCGCCGTTATCGTATATGCGATGTATCTTACCCCAGGGTGTGGCTAGGTTTTGAATGCCAGTGTGGTTGTCGATGCCTTTCACGCCGACGCTGAAAAACAAATGATTTTTGTCGTCAAAACAAATACGACCACCAGCGGCAATGTCCGGCACTGAGCCGTAATATTCGATGTCTGCTGCCCAAATGACTTCCTCGTCTACCCAACGGCCATCTTCGATGCGTCCTCGAACCAGTTTATTCATAGACACGGGTGCGTTCGCATTCATACTGATTTCATTGCAATCGCTACAGCGATCACCGAACTGTATGTAGACCCAACCGTTCTCTGCATAGTTTGGGTGGATGGCAACGTCCAACATCCAGCCATGTCCCCATTCTTGTTTAACGCTGATCAAATAAGTGTCTGCGTAAGTTCTGGGTGCGCCTTCGATCAGTGGCGATTGTTTGCCATCTACTGAAATGATACTGAGACCGCGCTTCTTTTCTGTTAACAGAATTCGACCGTCGGGCAGTGGGGCGATGGAAAACGGCAGTGGGTCGAGCCCTTGGATAACGGTCTCTAAGCGGAAGGTGTGTTGCTCGGTCTCGATATCATGGGTTGGTGTAGTGAAAACAGTATCATAATTGAAGTCGGCGTAGTTCAGACCCGCTCTTGTTTCGGCAATGTAAATGGCCAGTTTCTTAATTTGTGTTTCTGACAAAGTCAGCGACCATTCGGGCATACCCTTAACAGGATTTCCCTTGGCAATGCTGTTGGCGATTTCAGTGACCGTGTTGCCGTGTTGTAAATCTAC
>JAADHW010000289.1 GCA_013151695.1 Gammaproteobacteria bacterium | reverse complement strand
CTGACGTTGTCACCACTGCCAAAGGCTTGGGTAATGGCATGCCTATCGGCGTATGCCTTGCACGCGGCGAAGCGGCAGAACTTTTTGTGCCCGGTAATCACGGCTCGACATTTGGCGGCAATCCACTTGCTTGTGCCGCTGGCAATGCCGTACTTGATGTCATCGAAAAGGAAAACTTGTGTGAGCGCGCAGCATCGCTTGGTGAACGCATGCTCAGCAAATTTAACACAGCTTTGGCAGGAAATAATCGCGTCAAGGAAATTCGTGGCTTTGGTCTTATGTTGGCCATTGAGCTAAACCAAGACGTACCCGATTTGGTGACTGACGGCTTAGCCGCTGGCGTGCTGATCAATGTTACGCAAGGCAATATTGTGAGGCTGCTACCCCCCCTCACCTTAACTGACGCGGAAGCTGACCAGCTAGCCGACGTGGTCATCTCCTTAATTCAGTCCTAGCATATACCTCTGCGGGGTTTTTAAGATGTCAAAACAGGATTTCCTGTCACTACTCGATTTTTCTGCCGAAGAGCTCGACTATCTCATCAAGCGCGGTCAACGCTTTCGTAACATGCACGCCGAAGGGCAAATTTATCGCCCCTTAGTTGGTAAAACTGGGGCCTTGATATTGCAGATGAACAGCACCAGAACCCGGGTGGCCTTCGAAGCAGGCTTTGCGCAAATGGGTGGGCACACCATTTTCCTTGGCAACCATGACAGCCAGCTTGGTCGCGGCGAGCCGATTCCAGATTTCGCCAAGGTCATATCTGAAATGGTCGACGTGGTGATGATCCGCACCCTTAACCAAGAAGATATCGAGTCTCTCGCACACCATGCCAGTATTCCAGTAGTTAACGCCATGAGTAGCCTGCTGCATCCATGCCAATTGTTAGCAGACATCCAAACCTTTGAGGAAATGCGGGGTTCTATTAGTGGCAGCACCGTCGCTTTCATCGGTGATGGCTACAACATGTGCCACTCTTATATCAATGCGGCTCGACAATGGGGCTTCAAATTGAAAATCGCGTGCCCCAAGGGCTACGAACCCAATGCCGACATTCTGGCCAGTACCAACAATGTTCAACTCGTCGACTCAGCAGAGGATGCCGTTACCGAAGCGGATCTGGTCATCACAGACGTCTGGTCTTCCATGGGACACGAAGGTCAAGAAGGTGATCGACGCTCCGTGTTCGGCAACTACCAAGTGAACGAAGCCCTGCTAGATAAGGCCAATAAGGACGTCCTGTTCATGCACTGCCTGCCGGCACATCGCGGCGAAGAGATCAGTGAAACTTTGTTTGACGATCCACGTTCAGTAGTTTGGATCGAAGCAGGCAATCGCCTTCACAGTCAAAAGGCTTTGTTAGAATTTCTATTGATTGGCCGCGTCGAATAAAGGCGCGAACTTATACGCGCAGATTCGCTAGCAAGCTCGGCTTGCTGATCTCATAACCTTGAGCGTAGTCGACCCCGATCTCGCGCAATAGCGACAATATTTCTTTGTCCTCTACATACTCTGCAACCGTCTTCTTGCCCATGTAGTGACCAATTTCGTTGATCGACTTTACCACCGCATAATCTGCAGGATTTTGCGCGATATCCTTAACAAATACCCCATCGATTTTTACATAATCTACCGGCAAGTTACGCAGATAGGAGTATGAGGACAGTCCGGTGCCAAAATCATCCAAAGAAAAACTACAGCCGATGATACGCATACGATTCATAAAATCGATCGCATTGTCTAGGTTTGCGATGGCCGCAGTTTCAGTAATTTCAAAAGTCACTTTACCTGTTGGCGCCTGAGTCTTGCCAAACTGTTCAAGCACAAAGTCTGGGAAGGTGTTGTCGTTAACCGAATGCCCAGAAACGTTAATGGCAAAGCCACCGAAGCTATCTAACATGCCTCGATTTTCTGCCATCCACTCCAACACATTACGAATCACCCATCTATCAATGGTGGTCATGCGATTGTAGGTTTCTGCTGCATTGATCAACTCGGTGGGCGCAACCACATCGCCTAACTCATCAAGCATGGTTAAAAGCACTTCATAGTGCACGTCGTGAGCTTGCTTGTTATCACTTATTGGTTCGATTTTTTGACAGTTCAACACCAGCCGATCATCTTCTAGGGCTTGGTCTAGCTGAGTGACCCATTCCATAGCACCATGACGTTTGATCATGCGCTGATCACCAAGCTCGTATTCCTGCACACGGTTACGTCCGGCATCTTTTGCAGAAAAACAGGCTTCGTCCGCATGCTGCATGAGCGCATCCACGCTTGCAGTACTCTGATCTATAAACACTAAGCCCATACTGGCAGTAATGTTGTACGCCCTACCTTCCCATTCAAACTTGATTTCTCGGATGGTGTCCAACACTTGCGTGGCTGTGTTGCGAGCATCTGCAGATTCAATATCTTCTAACAACAAACCGAACTCATCTCCACCTAAGCGAGCAAGCTTCTGGTTTTCCGCCGAGAAAGTTGTCGACAATTTGTCGCCAACAACTTTGAGCATTTCATCTCCAGCACGATGTCCGCTGGTATTATTAACAATTTTGAATTGGTCCAAGTCCAGATACAGCAAAGCGTGTTGGCCACCACTGGCTTTGGCTTGAGCAAGGGCTAAATCTGTTGCACGCTCAAATTCTTTTCGATTCATGAGTTGCGTCAAATCATCATGACTGGCTTGGAATGCAAGTTGGCTGTGCATATTTTCCAACATGCGCTGAGAGGCACGTTCCATCAATGGCAAGTCGTAGTCGTCTAGCAGAGTAATACGACCCTGGAAGAGATCGTCTGCCATTTCTTGCAGACTGCGCTCAAGACTCTTAACCCCTTTGCGGTTAACCAACACAAAAGTAGCACCTTCATCTGCAACAAAAGCGACGGACAAAATGAGCGGGCGACCTTCACGATCAGACGCAGCCAACCATTCTCCTACTTTAATGCGTTTCGCACGCTCTACCGCTTGTTCCCAATTGTTCAGCACCTGACCATCTTGGGAATCAATCTGTGGATCGAGTTCTGGCAGCAAGCCTGTCAAGCCGAGTAACTCTTCGACTGATTCTTCTGCAACTTGGGTTGTTTTAATCTCAGTCTTAGCGCCGGTGGTGTCGCCCACAAGCGCACTCGACATGCGCATAATCAAAGGTGTGCGTTTGCTAGGGTCGAAAGAAATACTATTCAGTCCTGCAACTACACGTCTAAGTAATTTTTCTGGCTCTAAGTAGTCGGCGGCTTGTTCATCTATTTCACCATTGAGCTGACCGTGAACTTGGTCTATCAACGCCAGTTGATCACGCCACTCATTGCTCTCGGGGCCATGCCGTAGATGAGTGTGTACAAGTAAATTCCGCCAGCCGGGATTAAGTAACTCAACCAATAACTGAGGAACGTCTTTGCCACCGATGCGTGTGCGTACCTCATGTACTACTCGTCTGCGCGCACGTGCTAATTTTTGCTGGCCTTCACTGGCACGCACTGTTCGTTCAACGTTGCCGCGATAAGTTTTCGCCTGCCGATCAATCAGGGGATGAAGTTCATCAACCACTTCAGAAAAAATTTCCGGATTGTCATCATAGTCTTTAACAACGCGTTGCAACAACTCATCTACCCGTCGGCCCACCTCACGATCAATGCCGTCACGCGCATCTTTGGCGTTGCCTAAGCGCGCCAACTGGTTAAGCATTTGTACTGCGCTGTGAGGATTGTCCGGATCACTGCCGAGGAACTCAGGTTCTTTAGCTGCTAGTTTGTTTAATGTAATCTCTAAACGCTGCACCCAATCTCGAACCCCTGGGGTGATGAGCTGATCTTCTGACAGCGAATTAACCAGGCCTTCCATCACTTCAAGGGTGTCAAAGTCATCTTCGGTCAGGCCTAAACGATCGCCATGACGCTCCTGCAATACATCAAGAAGTCGTGAACGTAAGCCCCTACCCTCTACCGGTTCGTCACCCATCTCTGATTGAATAGAACTCAGCGCATCAACGATGTCGCTATTTCTGACCAGTTGATGTGGCGCACTACCTGAAGGCGCTAAGCCTCGAACCCTTGGCTTGCCGAGCACTTCTTGGGTACGACGACTAATACCTAAAATAGAACGTGCTGTTTGATAGGCCGGACTGGCAACACTAGCTGGTAGGAACGGATTGTGGTCTACCCTGCCCTGACTGATACCATCTGCCGCCATCGCAACATCGCGCATGGCTTGATCCATGTCTTGATAGTCTGCTGGGGTAATACTCACGCCGGCTCTATTTCGAATGGTATATTTCGGTTGTAGTGCTTCGCGCAATTCTTCTAATGCGGGGAAATGACCACTGTCTTCAAACAATGTCGCTAACGCGTTGTATAATCCATTTAAGCCCTTGTGAAGCTCCACCTCGAATAAGGCTGATATTTCTTTACGTGTATCAGCTCGAAGCAATAGAGGTTTTTGTGCATCATCATAAGCCCAGCAAAAGGCTGCGGGACCTACGGGAATAACATCCTTGTGTGCCCATGGTTTGGCCAACAATCCAAATTGTGCTCGCATGTCTAACAATGCATCTTTAAACCGGCCTTCCGACTTGGAAATGAGTTCAGCAACCACTAACCATTCTTCAAACTGTTGGGTGTCCACAAGTTCTAACTTGGTTGTGTTGCCCGATTCGCGTTTGCGTCGCCGCTCTAATACTGCATCAAGATCTGAGACCTTTTCGATCTGTTGTAAAATTGCTTGAACAAACCCGGATGATATTTCTTCCGAACCTTTCTCTAAGGCATCTAAGGCTTCAAAATAGCGTGTTTGAACCGCGTTGGTGCCTGCATCGCGTGCTTTGATTAACATATCGTCGCATGCGATTTGTACAAAATTAGAGATCATGCGCGAGGCTGCGCGTTGGGTTACGGCACGAATGCGAAGTAAAAGTTTGTCAGCAGAATCAGCGGAGATACGAGGGTCTCTGAATTCTACCGATTCTCGATTGCCTTTACCTTTTTCGTGGCCTTTACCTTTGCCTTTTTCTCGGGCCTTGGGCACCCCCGCGCCACCATCTTCTGAGGAAGGTGTCAGTTCTTCAATCTCAGGCTCTGGTAAATCTTCTGGCGCAACAGTGCCTACCGCAACGGCAAAATCTACTAAGGACTTAAAGGCGCGCTGCTCTAAACCGCTTTCAAAACAAACACCCAGGCCGTTGCCACTATCCATGACCCTAGCAATTTTTGCTTGGGTACGATAATGCTCTTGGCCTTGAGGTGTGGCAACAGTGAGCAACAAGGTCGCCAGCCTTGGCATCTGCGCCAGTGGCTTGTAGAGATCGTGAACCGCCGCCACCAGCAAGCAGCATACCCTCTTCGCAAAAATCGCGAATAGAGCACAACCACGACCGCCCTTCGGCAGGGTGTACCAGTGCCGACAGCGCAATGGGTTGTCTTATATGTTTGCGACGATTCAAGTGCGTGTCACTCGCTGTGTCATCCGTTTACACAATAACTGAGTCAATTTTCCAACGATGACCATAACCCATCTACAGGGTTTCCGAAACACACCTTGCACCGCCGATAGCAATGATTGGCATACGATGTGTGATTTAGCACACATTTTACCTGTTGCAGCAGGTTACGAGCTAGTAACTACCCTGTCACGACCCGCCCGCTTAGCGTGATAGAGGGCGCGATCAGCCCGATTAAGCAGTTCGTCAACTCGCTCTGCTGACCGATACGGTGTAACACCGATGGATACCGTCATCGCAAACTCGCTATCGGTACCTGGAATGGAAACCGCTTTGGTTCGTTCTCGCAGACGATTCGTTACCTGAGTGGCGGCTTTATCATCCGCATCAACCAACACCAAAACAAACTCCTCACCGCCAATGCGCGCCACATAATCTACCGAGCGAACAACACCTGTAGCCAGTTCGGCAAATCGTTTTAGCGCAGCATCACCAACAGCGTGACCATACTTGTCATTTATCTGCTTGAAGTGATCGAGATCGCAGTAGCACAAAGTAAATTTTTGCTGTCCTCTATCCGCGAGTGCTTTTTGGCGGGCTAAGACTTCCAAAATATAACGTCGGTTGTGCACCCCAGTCACTTCGTCTTTTAATGCCATTTCTTGTAAACGACCCATCACTTCTCGCAGTGCAATGTTGCGTTCCTGCAAATCATCACGGAGACGAATTGACTCCCAAGAAAGCAGCAAACCAGCGCCCAGCAAAAGCACAAATATCGCACCGCTCAGAGTTTCAAATTGAGCATCTACCATCGTATATGTCACCAAACTTAGATTACATAATCCGTAGCCGAGCCAAGTGATGAGGCAAATCCATCCAATTTGTGCGCGACTTAGATGCAACGCGGCATAAAAGATCCCGAATACTGGCACCACCAGCATAGCCAGTCTAAGCGGGTGGGGTACAAGAACAGCCATGGCGACAACACCCAAATTGCACCACACTGTGGTGTACAGAACCAAAGAATCGTTGTCCATTTCGAATGCGCGAGAAAATACCGTCGATGGCAAAAAGACCAGGCCCAACAAACCCAATACCCAGATCACCGTGAGCTGTATAAAGGCATTTTCAGCAGCGTACAGGTATCCATAACGCACCAACCCAAAGGAGAATGCGACATACACGGCTAACCCGACCAACAGCACCATAGGACGCATGTAACGGGGATAAAATTGGGTCTGTACTTCCACCCGCATATGATAAGAAAACTATGTCTACAAGGTCCCTTGGATCTGTAACGAATGTGTAACCCAAATGAGCAGGATGCAAATAAACACCATGCTTACGCTACAATTTTATTACGACAGGGCTTGCTGTACGGCATGTTGATAACCCTGCAACAATTTTGCCCGGCTAGATGCTCCAATTTTTGGTTCGAACTTTCGATCAAGCTGCCAAGCGTTGCCAATTTCCGCCAGTCCTGGGTAAAGTCCAATACCTACACCTGCCAATATCGCTGCTCCTAAGGCGGTGGTTTCAACATTTTTTGGCCGCTCTACGCAGACGTCCAAAATATCTGCTAAGAACTGGCAGAGACTATCATTCACCACCATGCCACCATCTACCCGTAGGTACTCTACTGCAGTCCCATCACTGCTGCAAGCGATGGACAGTGATGGGGCTGCAGTAGAGTAACTACGGG
>JAADHW010000287.1 GCA_013151695.1 Gammaproteobacteria bacterium | reverse complement strand
CAGGATGCGGGCTCTTGCGCCTCAATAGCCTTCCGCAGTTCGGAGACGAGCACCTGACCGTACTTCGTTATGAGAGCATTCCAGTCAATAACGTGCGAGCTGTTCACTTGGTGTGTGCGCTGATGGTCTTAAGGGTTGTCCATATCTCATCCGCCTTCATTTGGGCAAAAAAGTACATGCGATGGTCTCGCGCACTCAAAGCCATAACGACTTCGCGCTGCATACCGCCAGTACCGGTCAACTGCACCTTAAAGTGCGCGTTTTCCCCAGAAAAGGCGTTGGGGTCGAGGGCCTTGCGAACATCGCGCACCTTTTGCACGTCTTTCCAGCCACCAAGACCGGGGCTGGCGATAAATTCAATTGAGGCTCCCTGCCTATGGAATTTCACTTGCTTAGACTTGTAGAGTGAATTCGTGTTGTCCATATCCTGCTGATCCAGGATGCGAATTGCGTTCCCGATATTTGCCTCGGTCAGCTCAGTTTGATTAAACAGTTTGAATAAGATAGCCTTTACCTTTACCTTGGCTTCCTCGTGTTGAGTCATGGGGCGCTGCAGAAACAGGGCGGCGATCCGTTCCTTGGGACGCAGTTCGAACCGCATGACCGCTCGCATTGGCTGGATGCGAAAAGCATCGAATTCATACGAGTCGCCGTCTATCTTTCGTCGCTCATCCTTCGTATCATCGCGTTTGCGATGAGTCGTACCCTGCCGCCAGACGCACTGGAACCCATCATTGTTCAATCCGATGTGGCCGAGCTCAAGTTGTTCGCTGAAGTTGAGTTCGTCTCGTTTGTTGAGGTACTTTTTAAGACAGGCCTTCACAAGCTTTATTTCGAGTGCCTTTTCGCTCTTTAGCCACAGGGCCTTGGTGAGTTGTTCGCTAACGTGATAGAGGTAAACATGCTGTTTGCCCCATCCCTCAACTTCTAGAACCCACTGGCGAAGTGCATCCAACTGGATGCGCCCCTGATTGATTGCGTTGTTTAGGTTCTGAACAACATCTCGCTTCGTAGCGCCAATGCGAATTTCTTTGTCCTTACTAGCGGCCTTGCGCAGGAACTCCCTAATGAAAAGTGCACCCTGCTTTTCAACGACGCGGTCGGCAAGCAAAAGGGATGCCTTGATCTCACGGTTTGTCGGCTTATCTCTGGGTATCACTGCCATTGAGGCACACTCCGCTTCCCAACTCTGTGGGTTGATTGCAGCAGATCGCACAATGTGCGTCAAGCGCCAGGGACAAAAGCCCAAGTATGAATAGCCGCATCAAATGTCTTAGCCATCAACTTTAGGGGCGGGGTCGAATTAATTGGCCGATAGATCAAGATAACTGATGTTATCCTCCACTTTTTTGACCACTGACGCGATCAGATATGCAAATCTCCTTAAGGTAACGCTTGTTCAACAATTGTGTCGGCGAGTTGGAGTTGCGTGGTTTGGGACTTGATAAAGAGAACTTTAAGAGTATTGCAGAGGGCCATGAGTTCGTCGACTTTGGCGGCGATGCGGTGTTGTTCTGCGAGAGGTGGGATCGGTACACTTAGGTTCTCCACATCACCCACCCGCAGATGCTTCACTGTCGAACCAATAGCGTGCTCCGAGGCTCTTTCTAAAAGGTGCGGCTCAGTTAATGCCAGCAGTAAGTACTTTTTCGACACGTAATCGTGCATTGGGCGAATAAGCATCGTTCGTTGCCCTAAACAATACTTAGCCTCTTTGGGAATGATTGCCGCCTCACCCATTGGAGCTTCTCGGGTAAAAATTAGATCCCCCGGTTCTGGCGGACATCGGCGTGACCAATAATCGTAAGTCACTTGATCGACATATTTCATTCCATCCATCTTGAATCTTCTTTGTCGAATATTTGAAGTTCGAATTATCGGAATACCTTTATCCACGTAGGGTGCCGTTTTATTGTGGCAATCAACCATAACCCTGGATATTTGGAGTAGGTGGGCTGTTGCCCAGCTCTTTGGAATATCAAAAGGTGGGGCAGGCGAATCCAGCTTGTTCAATTTGCGCAGCATTGTCGCGCATTCTTTATTATCGCCTACATTCTCCATTAACCATTGCTCTAGTTCGAGAGACAAATTTTCCAGCAAAAAGCTAGCAGGTTCGTCATCGGGATCCCGCGGCACCAGCCTCCCCATAACAGCAAGCTGCAAAATGGTTTGTTTCAGTTGGTCGATGCTTTGTTCGGTAGTGAACAGGGTGTCGAAATGCTGGAAGAATAGTTCAATTGCATTGGATTCGGTACCGTCAGCTCCAGTGTTTGGGCGGGTGAGGGTGGCCAGCAGGGTTTCGACCAGGGTTTGGTGGGTGGCGTTGCTGTTGGTTTGTTGTTGTTCCAGTTGGTCGCAGAGGGTCATGAGTTCGTCGACTTTGGCGACGATGCGGTGTTGTTCAGAAAGTGGCGGCAATGAAGCCACAAGCGCATATGCCTCATTTCTATTCACACCTGGCTTAATACCCTTTCCTAGCCTGTCTAGTCGAAGAGACTTCAGAATCAAATACGTATAGTCAAAGTTAAAACCATCTGGCGGCACAAGGAAGTAAGCAACATCTGTTATCCACGAAGGTCCGCACGCTTTATTAAGAGCACCTGCCGACCCTTTGCGACCGATCACGATACAGGGGGCTTTGATTAGTGTCTCTGAGTGCTTCCCAACAATACCGTTGGAGCCATAAACATCGACATTCCCCGAAGGGTCACGGTGCTTAGCAGCCATGGCTTTGCCGTACTGAAAATTGAGAACATTGCCAACACGAAACCATGCCCACCCACTGGGCAAACCAAATTGCTTTTCGTTATCGCTGACATTTAAAAAGGATTTTTGTTTATTTGTTTTTCCAGATTTGGCCAAACGAGCTCTTTGTTCAGAAATTTTATGAAGCAGCACACTGGCGGGCTCATCAGTGGGGTCTTGCGGCACCAACTTTCCACGCACAGCCAGTTCCAGAATCAATTCTCTTAATTTCTTAATGCCATAAATACTGTGGTTATTGGTTCTCTTACCACGCCCAGTGACTTTTTCTGCTTGCGCAGTCGTCCAGATATCCAAATGGTCAGTAATCAAATCCACAGCACTCATTTCGCACCACCATTCAGCAGAGCCTCAGCAAGAATATCCTTAAGCTGGCTACGAATCTCACTGATCACCGCCTGCTGCTCATCGTATTTCCGCAGCAATTCCTCCGGATCATGACTGACCTGCTCACCCACATGCGGATTTTTGATATCCAGGTTGTAATTCCGTTCCTGGATGTCTTCAATACTGACTTTCCAGGCATGCTCGTTCTCGCTTCTGGCCTTAAACCCATCAGCCTCATCCCCCCACCACTCAATCTCAGCCTGAAATTCCTCAAACCGCATCGGTTTGGTCTTGTTGTAGCTCTTCACACCTTCGGGGTAGGGGTGCTCGTAATACCAGATTTGTTCAGTTGGCTGGCCCTTGGAGAAGAACAATAGATTGGTCTTGATGCCGGTGTAGGGGTTAAACACGCCGTTGGGCAGGCGTACGATGGTGTGCAGGTTGCACTCTGTGAGCAGTTTTTCCTTGAGGCGGGTTTTCATGCCTTCACCGAACAAGAAGCCATCGGGCAGCACGATGGCGGCACGGCCATTTTTTCTCAGTAGTTTGATGATCAGCGCCATGAACAAATCTGCTGTTTCGCGGGTACGCAGCGTGGCCGGGAAATTATTCTCGATGCCGTCTTCTTCGGTGCCGCCGAAGGGCGGGTTGGTGACGATGACATCGACGCGGTCCTTGTTGCCGTAATCCTTGTAGGGCCGGCTCAGGGTGTTGTCGTGGCGGATATTGGTCGGCGTATCAATGCCGTGCAGGATCATATTGGTTACGCACAGCATGTGGGGCAGGGCTTTTTTATCGACGCCGTTGATGGATGCCTGCAGGGTCTCTTCATCGGTTGGTGATTTGATGAAGTGCTCGCGTTTGTATTCGATCACGTTGGCCAGGAAACCGCCGGTGCCACAGGCCGGATCGAGTACTTTTTCTTCCAGTTTGGGTGCCAGGCGGTCGACCATGAAGGTGGTTACCGCGCGTGGTGTGTAAAACTCGCCGGCATTGCCGGCGCTTTGCAGGTCTTTGAGTATTTGTTCGTAGATATTGCCGAAGGTGTGGCGGTCTTTTTTTGTGTTGAAGTCGATTTCGCTGATCTTGTTGATGACCTGGCGCATCAGGGTGCCGGACTTCATGTAGTTGTAGGCATCTTCGAAGACATCATGGATGACTTTGGCCCGGCGGCCCAGTTCACCTTGCAGGCTGAGTTTATTTTTTAGCGTTGGGAAAAGCTGCAGGTTGATGAAGTCGGCCAGTTCATCGCCGGTCATACCTTCGGGATTGGCGGCCCAGTTGCGCCAGCGCAGGTGTTGCGGTAACGGTGAGTGGTATTCATCTTCCAGGAGTTCAATTTCGGCTTCGCGGTCATCGAAGATTTTCAGAAAGAACATCCACACCAACTGGCTGATCCGTTGGGCGTCGCCGTCGACGCCGACATCTTTGCGCATGATGTCCTGGATGGATTTGATGATGCCGCCAACGTTACTCATATGGCGCTACTCATTGGGCATAACCACTGTTGTTTTGGTCACGCAGATTGATCCTGGGAGAAAAGTTCATGTTTGAGGTCCTGGATGGCCTGTTCGTAAGCCGCCTTGCTGCCAAAGGCATTGTTGACGATTTCCATCGGTGCACCCATGTCAGTAAACGGCCTTAACTTGAGTACTATAGTACTTTCCAGTGTGCTCAGACCCTCATCCGCGTACTTATCCAGCAATGCACTGAGCACAGCCCGGGCCTGCTCGCCATAGCGGGTGAAATAATCGCGTTTTTTGACGTTATTTGCACGCTCTTTTCGGGTTAGCGGTGGTTGGTCGTAGGCTATGTGGCAGATCATGTCGAAAACGCCGTAATCTTTGCCAATTTCTTCTGCCAGGTTGGCAAAAACAACACCGTATTCTTCCAGCAGGTCGATAATGGTTTGTTTTTTGCTGGCGTCGTCCCAGCGCTTGAGAAACTCATCCAGTGAGGCGAACTCGGAACAAATCTGCTTGCGGGTGAAATCCCGGTAAGACTCGGTGATCAGCTTGCCGTCGGGGCCGAGATATTCGATGCGCTCGTGAATGATGGTGGCGGGCACGCCACTGACTACAACTTTGTAGACACCGTGTTCATCTTCTACTCCCTCGCCATCATCGTCGCTGTCATCGGGCGGGTCCGGCGGTTCCGGGTCATCATCGGGCCC
>JAADHW010000337.1 GCA_013151695.1 Gammaproteobacteria bacterium | reverse complement strand
CGTCGTGAAACTTCGTCCGTCTCGAATCCTTTCAACTTCGTACAACACAGGACGCTGTGCACTACCTGCCCGAATAAAATAAGCATGCAATGAATGTAAGTCGACCTGTTCGACAGTTCGATAGGCTGCACTGGCTGCCTGAGCCAACACTTGACCGCCAAATAGCCGCCGAGAGCCCCTGTGCTCGTTTTGTCCCAAGTACAAATTTTGTTCAATTTGTTCTAGCGACAATATGTTCAATAATCTCTGTTCGCCCGCCGCGTCAGTCATTCAGGGCCCTTTTTTGTTATCTCGTAAGTTGTGTCGAGGCGATGAGGTGGAGATACTAAGGCGAATCTGGCCCATTCTCCACAGAGGTTTCATCATGATTCAATTTGATCACTTTGTTTTGGCAGCACCAGACCTAGAAACCGCAAAGGAAGAGTTCGCAGACCTGACAGGCTGCGTTGCGAAAGATGGTGGTGCTCATCCTGGACGCGGCACTCACAATGCATTGTGTTGCTTTGGCAAGGAGGAGCGAACCTATTTGGAAATCATCGCGCCAGACCCTAGACAACCTGAAGATTCGACTATGGCCAAAGCTTTTCAAAACATGAGCGGCTTGACACCCCTGCATTGGGCTGTAGCCACCGGTGACTTACCCTCAATGGCACAACACATATCCAAACTTGATTTACAGCCTAGTCCTATTCGCGATATGTCACGCCTGCAACCAGATGGACAACAACTCGACTGGCAATTGATGGGTATAAAGGGGCACACCCTAGGCGGCATCTTGCCTTTTTTCATTAACTGGATGGACTGTCCCCATCCCGCAACAACCACCCCCTTTGCAGGCTCGGCCGAACTTGTTATCTCAATACCAACCGATACTCTTCATGAACTGTTAAACGATATCCAGCAAGTGGCCCTTATCCGCGGTGAACCAGGTGTTAGTTTAGCCATCAACTCGCCCAAAGGATCGGTCGAATTCAGCGCCAGTGAACTTTTGGGTTTTCCATTCTGAACGTTGATGATTGGGTTGATGAATATCTTTGTGCACTCAGCAGCAACCAATCCTATCCCAAAGTCACCACAAATCATCCAAACCTGTCTGCCGAAACCGCCTACTCGCTGCAACTCGAAATTGTTAAAGCCCAGGTCAAAGCAGGAGACGAGATAGCCGGGTTTAAAGCCGCTCTAACAGGGCTACTACACCGCGATATTTGCAGGACTTGCAAACATTTACTTCGCAGTTGAAAACTAATCAGAGGCCCTTATCCCTGCTGCCAGACTTTAATCAGCTCATCATAGGGAACGGTCTCACCTTTTGGTTTTTCATTGGCCAGCTTCGCCTTAGGCGCTCCAGGCTGGTCTAGCCAATAGCTTTCCTCGCGAGGTTCGTTCAATTGGGGACCACACTCACCCAGTACGCCATGTCGAGCGAGCCTTGCCAACACCTTGTCCTGCTGCTCAGCTAGAGTGTTCATCGCTTGCTGGGGCGAAACTTCACCGCTTACGGCATTGGCAACATTTGCCCACCACAACTGCGAAAGTTTCGGATAATCCGGCACGTTAGTTCCTGTTGGGGTCCATGCAGTGCGGGCAGGGCTTCGATAAAACTCCACCAGCCCGCCCAAACTCGGGGCTAAATCCGTCATTGCTTGGGAGCGCAAATCAGAGTCGCGAATCGGTGTTAGGCCAACCATGGTCTTCTTCAACGACACGGTTTTGGAGGTAACAAACTGTGCATACAACCAAGCTGCTTGGCGCCGCTTTGGTGGCGTGCTTTTTAACAAAGTCCAAGAGCCGGTATCTTGATAGCCCAACTTCATGCCCTCACTCCAATAGGGGCCATGAGGTGATGGAGCCATACGCCACCTGGGTGTGCCATCAGCATTAACCACAGCGAGGCCTGGCTTGATCATATTTGCAGTAAAAGTGGTGTACCAAAATATTTGCTGAGCGATGTGGCCTTGCGCCGGCACCGGACCGGCCTCAGAAAAGGTCATGCCAGCCGCTTCAGGCGGCGCATATCGCTTTAACCAGTCGATGTACTTACGCAATGCATATACCGCAGCAGGGCTATTTGCAGCCCCGCCTCGACTCACAGAAGACCCTACCGGACGGCAATCTTCCACTCGAATACCCCATTCGTCTACAGGCAAACCATTAGGTATGCCAGCATCACCTGCACCGGCCATCGACAACCACGCATCGGTAAAACGCCAACCTAATGAGGGATCTTTCTTGCCATAATCCATATGACCATAGACTTTAACGCCATCTATTTCTTGCACATGCTCGCTGAAAAATTCTGCTATGTCTTGGTAGGCAGACCAGTTAACCGGTACGCCTAAGGCATAATCGTAAATCGACTCAAACTGCGCCTGCAGTTCGGCATCGGTAAACCAGTCGTAGCGAAACCAATACAAGTTGGCAAACTGTTGGTCTGGAAGTTGATATATTTTGCCATCAGGACCGGTGGTGAAACTAATGCCGATGAAATCATCCAGATCCAACGTCGGCGAGGTCACGCTCTTACCCTCTGCGGCCATGAAATCGCTCAGCGCAATAACATAACCATAACGTGCATGAGTTCCGATCAGATCGGAATCATTCACATAAGCGTCATAAACGTTTTCTCCAGATTGCATTTGTATTTGCAATTTTTCTATGACATCACCCTCTTGCATCAAATCGTGAGTGACTTGAATTCCGGTGATATCGAAAAATGCCTGGGCCAGTGTCTTGCTCTCATACTCGTGAGTCGTCAGGGTTTCAGAAACGACATTTATGGACATTCCGCGATAGGGCTGCGCTGCCTGAGTAAACCACGCCATTTCTGATTGTTGCTCATCCTTGGACAACGTAGAGGGCTGGAACTCTCTTTCAATCCAACCGTTGGCATTCGCGACATAATCAACTGAGTCTGCTTTTGACGCTTCTTCGGCGGATTGTGAACACGCGCTCAGCACAATGCCTACCCCCAATGCCAGCAACACGTTGCCACTCGTGCGCAAGACTTTTTCAACTACGGTTCTATATGCCATTTCTCTCATTTACACACTCTACCCTTGGATTCGATCAATATATCGCCTTTTATCCCCATCGCATAACAACAAACGCCCAAACGACAGAGACGGCAGATGCAATAGGGACACTCTGCCCTATCAAGCCTAACCAGATAAGATGAATAAAGGCAGCACTCAACAGGCATATAAAGAAACGGTCACCGCGGGTGGTTGGCATTGGCAAGAAACCGCGTACGAAGGATGTCGGTCTGACCAGCTCAGCTACCGTCATCAACATCAATGCAAACCCGATAGCCGAAAAAAACAACGCTGTTTGCCATGTCCACGCCATCCAGCTCATGACACTCGGCCCATGGCAAAACCTTTGACCAGGTGCTTACGCACAAACCACACCACCACCACACCTGGAATAACTGTAAGTACTCCAGCAGCTGCCAATACGCCCCAATCAAGACCAGAAGCGCTTACCGTGCGCGTCATGACAACCACAATGGGTTTAGCTTCACTACCAGACAGCGTTCTAGCCAGCAGCAATTCGACCCAGCTGAACATAAAGCAGAAGAACAATGTGACCCCCAATGCTCCACGATTGATGGGCAAGAAAATGCGCATAAAAAAGTATGGGAACTTGTGCCCATCAATTTGTGCCATTTCATCTAGCTCGATGGGAACGCCGGAAAAAAAGCCTTCGAGAATCCATACCGAAAGCGGCACGGTGAACAAACAATGTGCCAACGCAATGGCTAACGGTGTGTCAAAAAGACCTATGGAGGAATAGAGTTGGAAAAACGGCAAAAGGAAGACTGCCGGTGGTGCCATCCGATTAGTCAGTAACCAGAAAAAAAGCTGCCGATCACCTAAGAATCGGTATCGAGAAAACACATAAGCTGCAGGAACTGCTACCAACAAAGACACCAACGTATTGATAGTGACGTAAGTCATAGAGTTACCAAAAGCTTGATACCACACCGGATCATTAAATATTTTTGCAAAGTTTGCCAAAGTTGGTGCCGCAGGAAACACCTGAAACGTACCCACAATATCTGAGTTATTGCGCAAGGCCATAGTTAATAGCCAATACAAAGGCAGTAGCAAATAAATGCAGTAGAGGACCAATACCCAACGACTAAATGCTTGCGGCTTACTCATTGTCGCGCCGCATAACACTGGTGTAAAACAACCAACAAAACAACAAAATGAATAGGAAATATATGACCGAGAACGCCGCAGCGGGACCTAAATCGAACTGTCCTACTGCCATGGTCGCTAAATGCTGGCTGAGAAAAGTTGTGCTATCACCTGGCCCTCCACCCGTCAGCACAAAGGGTTCAGTGTAAATCATGAAACTATCCATTAGCCGAAGCAGGACAGCGATGATCAGCACGCCGCGAAGCCTAGGCAACTCAACATATCGAAATACCTGCCATCGATTGGCCCCATCCAGTGCCGCCGCTTGATAGTAGGGCTGCGGTATAGAAGAAAGCCCGGCAAAGGCCAACAGCGCAACCAACGACGTCCAGTGCCAAACATCCATGGCTATCAAGGTAAGCCACGCATGTAACGGTTCAGATGAATAATGATAGGAGATACCCATGGCATTAATGGCAACTCCAAGTAAACCGATATCAGAACGAGCGTACATTTGCCATATTGTACCCACCACATTCCAAGGAATAAGAAGCGGCACCGCTAACAATATGAGCAACGCAGGAGTGAACCTTGAAGTTTTTGGTAAACCCTTAGCCACCGCGATACCCAAGGGTATTTCTATAGCCAACACGGTGAAACTAAAACCAAGCTGACGCTTAAAGGCATCTATGAAACGAGAGTCGTTTAGAGTTTCAACGTACCACTCAAAACCAACGTAGAAGCGGCTGTTGAAATCCAAAATATCTTGAACCGAATAGTTCACCACTGTCATCAATGGAATTACTGCGCTAAAAGCCACCACCAACACAACGGGTAACACACCTAACCAGGCTTTATTCGAGTAGGGTCTGTGCACGCTCAGATGTAACCTGCATCGATTTGACGTTGTTCTTTGAACAGCACAAATTGCGTAACAAAAAGGCCCACCTTGGCACCCTGCGCAACATCTGCACAGCCACGAAAAAATACCTGGCCATGGGGTGTTTCTAAAGTAAGCAGCACATAGGGTAGCCCCCCCTGGGTTCCTTGGTCTCGTTTGGCGCTTACGACGGCCGTGAAATGAGCACCTGTGTCTTGCATCTTCAACCATTCAGCTCGAAAGCCAATGGTATCTCC
>JAADHW010000125.1 GCA_013151695.1 Gammaproteobacteria bacterium | reverse complement strand
ATCAAAGTACGCACACACTTCGCTATGGGTGGCCAACTCAAACAGACCCTTGTTACCACCTGCATGGTCAATTGTGTCACTGCCTAGGTGTTTTGAATTGACCCCATAGAAGGCTGAGGGTTGGTGTAAGCGCACATGTGGATAGGCGACATGCCAATGACCGCCGGGTTGATGGTAACGATCTACTATGACCACGGTGCTGTCAGATTCTGTCAGTATGGTATCGGTAAAAGCCATGCCCATGGCGCCTGCGCCTATAATCAAGTAATCAGCTTCTAGTGTGTTCATAAACGATCCTTATAGCTTGAGTGAAGCTTAACAAATTGCTTGTTAGAGTTAGAAAAAAGGTGAGCCTTCGGCGCCGCCAGGTTACTCTTGCCATGGGAGGTGAATATGACCAGTAGACGAAAATTTGTGGCTTTGACGGCGGGTGTGACTTCAGTAGCAGCGTTACAACCCAGTTTAGGAATGTCTGGAACCATGTTAAAAACCCGTAGGCGCGAACTTGGATTCCATTCCGCGGTGGAGTTGGCCAAATTGGTGGCTGACAAAACCATCAGCGCAACCGAATTGCTCAATTATTTTATCGCACGTATTGAAAAATATGATGAAAAGCTAAATGCCGTGGTGGTGCGTGATTTTGAGCGTGCGGCTGATGCGGCAAAGCTTGCGGATGAACAGCTTGCCCAGGGCAAAAACATAGGTCCGTTACATGGTGTGCCTATGACGGTTAAGGAATCGTATAACATTGCCGGGTTAAAAACCACATGGGGTTTTGTTCCTTGGAAAGATATGGTGGCCGCAGAAGATGCCACAGTTGTCGCTGCCTATAAAAAGGCGGGTGCCATAGTCATGGGTAAGACCAACGTCCCAGTCATGTTGGGCGATTTCCAAACCTACAATGACATCTACGGACAAACCAGTAATCCGTGGGATCTGTCGCGAGGCCCTGGCGGATCATCTGGTGGTGCAGCCGCTGCGTTAGCCGCGGGTTTATGCGGGTTAGAAAGTGGCTCGGATATAGGCGGCTCGATTCGTAATCCTGCACACTATTGCGGTGTGTATGGGCACAAACCGACATGGGGGATTGTGCCAACTTCTGGGCACCAACCGCCAGTTGCTCAAGCCTCCAATGGTGTTGATTTGGCAGTAGTTGGGCCAATGGCTAGAAGTGCAGACGATTTGCGCCAAGCCATGGCTCTCATCACAGGTCCGATGGAGTTGCAATCTAAGGGTTGGCGCATAGATCTTCCTAAGCCTCGTGCTGCAAAACTCAGTGATCTAAGAATTGCTTTTTGGCACACAGAGCCGCTGGCGCCGGTGGATGATGAAATCAGTACCCGATCTGAAGAACTTGCCCAACTCCTTGAACAGGAGGGCGCCAAAGTATCGCGCAATGCTCGCCCTCAAGTAGATTCGTTAGAAGTAGTGATGGCCCAAGTGAATTTGATGCAAGCAGTAAATATGGCTGGCATTCCACCAGAACTGTATGCTCAGAACAAAAAGCTTGCAGCGAGTTTCGCCGCTGATGATATGTCGATGGATGCGATATTTGCCCGGGCAGCTGTGTTGTCACATAACGATTGGGTCAATTATGACCGTCAACGAGTGGCTATGAGGTTTGCTTGGAATCGTTTTTTTGCTGATTGGGATGTGCTCATTTGTCCTATATCCGCGACAGTGGCTTTTGCTCACGATCACAGTCACCCCCTAGGAGCGAGAACGGTAGATGTGAATGGGCAAAAACGCAGCTATTTTGAGAGTTCTTTTTGGGCTGGGCTGATCACAGTGCCAGGCCTACCGAGTACTGTCTTCCCCACCGGGATAGGTAAATCTGGGCTACCCATTGGTCTGCAAGCGGTCAGCGCAGAATTTGATGACTACACCTGCATCGAAGTTGCTCGTTTAATTGCTCAGGTAATGGGTGGGTATGAACCACCGCCAGGATATGTAGGGTGATGGACACATAGATTTGGTTGACGTGGACTAGTTGGGGCACATATTCCAATAATGGCTGCCGCATCAACCAGATTGCTGCGAGTGGTATAGGGTAAATTCGAATATGCAAATGCCTGCTCGGTATAACCCCAACGCTTTGGGGTTTATCTACTGTTGTGCGGTGATACAGTTCTAACGAAACCAGTAGATATAACAAGTGGTCATTACTGTATGGCGATTGGTTCTTTTGGATCTGGGACGAATCGTCCTAGAGTGGCCACATGAACTTATCCATAGCAGACAATGTAGACGTGTTTGAAGCTCCAGGTAACAACGTATCTGATCATTGTGCCCGGGAAATTGCACAGTGGAATAAAGATTTTGCCAAGCTTGAGGCAAGTCAAAGAGTTGAGACGGCGCTGGAAAATTTCCCAGCAATGCATGTACTGAGCTCTTCTTTTGGCGCTCAAGCTGCCGTGAGCTTACATATGTTTAGTCAAATCGATGCCAACATTCCTGTTGTACTCATCGATACTGGGTATCTGTTCTCGGAAACTTACCAGTTTGTGGATGAACTCAGTGCCCGCTTTGGACTCAATTTACACGTGTACCAAAGTGTTAAGAGCCCAGCTTGGCAAGAAGCCAAGTACGGAGAGAGATGGCTGCAAGGCATTGAGGGATTAGATGCCTACAACCTTGAAAACAAAGTTGAACCGATGCAAAGGGCCATGGACGAGTTACAAGCAGGTACTTGGTTTACCGGTCTGCGCCGTTCCCAGGCTCCATCGAGGGCCAACACACCCTTTGTGCAAGTTAAAAATAATCTGATTAAGGTTGCCCCAATTGTTGATTGGAGTGACAGACAAGTGTTCCAGTACTTGCAAAAGAACAACCTTCCCTATCATCCGTTGTGGGAAAAAGGCTACGTTTCGATCGGAGATGTGCACACGACAAGGTCTATTTATGAAGCAAACGATTCTGATGAGGTGCGATTTTTTGGCCTCAAGCGTGAATGTGGCCTGCATGATTGATTACGGTATGAACTATGTCTTGTACTAAGGCTCCTATACTAAGGCTCCTATACTAAGGCTCCTATACTAAGGCATAGTCAGCGCACTGTAGATCATTCTTAAAGCGGCTAAACCCAACAAGCCGCCGAATACACGTTTGAGTTTGCTTGAAGGCACAGCGTGAGCCACACGCACACCAATGGGGGCGGTCAACACCGCACAGACGGTTATTGTTGCGAAGCTAGCTAAGTCTACGTATCCCACTTGGGAAAATGAAATTTCGCCACCACTGGCGAAGGCATAACTTAGCGCGCCTGCCGTGGCGATGGGTACGCCTAAGGCACTAGAGGTGGCGGTGGCGTTGTGTATCGGCACGTTGAAAAACACCAAGGTGGGCACAATGACATTACCTCCGGCTATGCCGGCAAAACCAGCAACATTGCCACCCAAGTAGCCAATGCCGCTGGCACCGAGCATTCCAGGAAAGGAGCGATGAGGCTGCGGTTTCCAGCTTGTTAACATGACAATAGCCACTAATGTCAAAAAACATCCAATCATGCCGAGCAATATTGGTGGTGGAAGCAGAGGCGCAAGCACGCCTGCAGAGAAACTTCCCAACACCAAGAACAAAGCTAGCTTCTGAACCAAGTCCCAACGGACCATTTCTGCTCGATATTGTGTATAGGCGGCGGATGCGGAGGTGAAGATGATGCACGCAAGTGATGTGGCCACCGCGATAATGGTGATGTCTTGTGCCTGGTGTACTTGGTTAGTTTCAAAAACCAAGATCAACGCCGGTACGATTACCACACCACCACCTATACCCAGCAACCCACCAAGAAAGCCGCTGAGTAACCCCACACCAACTAGGACAAGGGTGATTGTCTCAAATAATGCCAAATTTAGATTCCATTGAGGACGTTGTCGACACGCCCCATCATTTCATCCCTGTCATAAAGATCATAGTAAATTGAAGCCATGATGTTGGGTGGACCGAAGTAAAAGCGTTCGTATAGAACTTGGCGACTACCAAACCCAGAAACCGAAACGTCATGGGCTAAGCGAAACAAAGCCACGCGGTCTCGGCTGGAGAGGTTGGTGAGCTGAAAGTATTGCTCTATGTCGGCCGATATTTCGCCGCCGAAATCTGCTTCGCAAGGGGTTGCCATCAATGAACTCGAACCTAGTAGCTGTACGGCTTCAATAAGTTTTGGATAAATTCTGGGGAAGATGTTCCTGCTGGTATCCAGGGGTGTTCTTTTGGGTACGAACATTCCCCATCGGTCTTGTTCTGCTTGAGCTTCGGCACTGAAGATCAGAGCACGGATCGTTTCAGCGGCCCACATTGCTTCTGCAATTTGGCCCTTTACGGTCAAATCTTTGTCTTTGCCGGAGGCGTGAGCCATGGCGCACAACAGACCCACTATGAACTCAACCTTGGCGAGTTTCCCGCAGGCTGCTTGGTGCATCATGTGTACTACGGCATTTGTCTCAGCGAAGGCTTGATTACATAGCAGAGGATCTTTGTACATGAACACCCGCTCCCAGGGCACCATGACATTTTCGAATATCACCACGGCGTCCATCTCTTCGAATCGAGCTGCTAGGGGGGCGTCGAACTGGGGTTTGCCGTGGTCGTAGCTGTCGCGACAGACCAAGCGTAAGCCTTTACTTGCTATGGGCAAGCTAAAAGCAAATGCATATGGAATATTCTCTTGTGATGCCTTCAACAGGGTGGATGGAAACACTTCAATTTCATTGGCGCTGGGGCCCAAGGTGGCCAGTAAACGCGCACCAGACAATGATGCCGTCTGCGTTTTCACCGACAACTTGTAGCGCTACTTCTGGACTCGATAGACCTTCTTTGGCGAGTTGAGCGTTTACCTGTGGGTTCACCAGAGTGTGGGTCAGAATGTAATCGTTTTGACGTGCTTCGTTGTAATAGTTTCGCATGTTGTCAGCATAATTTGTCGGTGCACTAGATGAGTGATTCTGGTTGAGAAAGTCTGCCGCAGCGGCAAATGCCATGACAGATGCATTCTTGTAATCTGGGGTGCGCCCAAACATGCCGTTGGACCACTTTGCCCATTGGTAGTAGGCGGCTCCTCTGCGTTGCACATCCTCGGTGGAATGTGGGGTTAGAAAGGACATCGAATAACGTTCACCGTCGTCAACATAGGTGAGTTTGTCTTGAAATTCGGGCTCGACTTGTCGATCTAGAAAACTAGCCAGCGTAGCAGCACCGCGTTGGATGCCGGGTGCTTGGGTGACATCTTTAACGCGTTCCCCACGTAGCCAAACTTCTCGATCATCTTGTATAGACGCAAGATATTGCGCACCTGTTTTGATACTCATTGTCCTACTCCTTTTGCTCTTTTTTGTGCGGTTGGTGTTGCTGAATAAGCGAATCGAGACCTTTGTAAAGGTTGTGCCAGTCGCTCTCGGATAAATACTGATTCAGTACGGCATAGGCTTGATCTACCAAAGGCGTGACCTGATCTTCTAACCCCAGGCCTTGCGCGGTTGCGCGTACTTTGACAATGCGGCGATCTGTTGCTGTACGTTCTCTCACGACTAAACCATCTCGTTCTAGTCTGTCTACGACCCCGACCAAGCTGGGTGAAGAAATTCGCGTTGCCTTAGACAAACCTAACAAGGGTAATGAATCGTTTTCCCATAGTGCTCGCAACACACGCCACTGCTGCTCGGTCAGACCGAACTGGGCGAAAATGCGACGAAAATTCGGCATCACCGAATCAAGCGTGCGATACAGCATCATAGGCAGTGAGTCAGATAAACGCTTCATATGTTAATAATTAACATATTAACTAAATAATGCAAGACTTTTATGCAGCTATTCGAGTGATTGCAGTTTGCTCATCAATAAATGCAGCGAATGTGCTAAAGGTAGGTTGCCGGCAAAAAAAAGGGCCGGTCATAGACCAGCCCTTTTATGCTCGTTGTCGGGACAACTAGGTGAGCTGACCCTCAAAACTCGCAATAGATATCACTAATCACCTCCTTATAGATTTGTCCAAAGTGGCTGAATTATGTTCTTACCCATTTCAAATGCAAGTGCTAATGCAGGCTCAAGGGGTGTCATATCAAAAGTAGATAGTGGTTGTTATGAATCTGTACAATGTCGATGCTTGAATAAGAGAGTAGGCAAAGGTTCATGGGGAAACAAAAGATTAGGCAGAAAGACGATCAGCAAGCTTGGGCAGAGCTTGCTGCAAAAGAGCTGCGGGGTAGGCCACTAGAAGACTTAACCTGGCAGAGCCCGGAAGGTATTGCCATCAAGCCCCTATATACCGAAGAAGATCTAGAGGCCATCAGCTACGATTCGAGTTTCCCGGGAATTGCGCCGTTTCAGCGAGGTCCTCGAGCAACCATGTATACCAATCGAGCATGGACTATTCGTCAGTATGCTGGTTTTTCTACTGCCGAGGAGTCCAATGCGTTTTACCGACAGAACCTCGACGCGGGCCAGAAAGGCTTGTCGGTAGCTTTCGATTTAGCCACGCATAGGGGTTTTGATTCAGACCATGCGCGTGTGTCTGGTGATGTCGGCATGGCGGGTGTGGCGATTGATTCTGTGGAAGACATGAAAATTTTGTTTGATGGAATTCCGTTAGATGAGATGTCAGTGTCTATGACGATGAATGGTGCGGTCTTACCCGTGCTCGCGGGATACGTTGTTGCAGCCGAAGAACAAGGGGTGGCGCAAAAAGACCTGACCGGCACGATTCAAAATGATGTGCTGAAAGAGTTCATGGTGCGCAACACCTTCATTTACCCTCCGCAACCCAGTATGCGAATTGTTGCCGACATTATTGGCTACACCGCCCAGCATATGCCACGTTTTAATTCGATATCGATCTCCGGATATCACATGCAAGAGGCGGGGGCCAATGCTGTGCAAGAGGTTGCCTTTACTATTGCAGATGGTATCGAGTATGTGCGTGCTGCCATCGCAACAGGACAACAGGTGGATAAATTTGCGCCGAGGTTATCTTTCTTTTTCTGTATTGGAATGAACTTCTTTATGGAAATTGCCAAGTTGCGCGCGGCAAGAATACTGTGGCATGAGCATATGCAACAATTTAATCCGCAGAATCTCGCATCATCCACGCTGCGAACTCATTGCCAAACTTCTGGGGTCTCCCTGCAGGAACAAGACCCTTACAACAACGTTGTGCGCACAACTATCGAGGCCCTGGCGGCGGTGCTGGGTGGCACGCAAAGTTTGCACACCAACGCGCTTGATGAGGCCATCGCGTTACCGACGCCGTTTTCGGCGAGAATAGCACGCAATACGCAGATCATTGTGGCCGAAGAAAGCCAAGTTACGCGCACAATAGATCCGTTAGGAGGAAGTTACTATGTTGAAAGCCTGACTCATTCAATTGTAGAGCATGCGCGTAAGCTGATTCGTGAAGTCGAGTCGCTTGGAGGCATGACCAAGGCAGTCATTTCCGGCATGCCAAAACAGCGCATTGAGGAGGCAGCGGCACAACGACAAGCACGTATAGAGCGTGGCGAAGATGTCATTGTTGGGGTGAATAAGTATCAGGCGGAAGAGCAACAGGCGCAGTTAGATGTGCTGCGTGTAGACAACGCCAAGGTGCGTGATGCCCAGATAAGGCGATTGAAAGAAGTTAAGGCTAGCCGGGAACAAGTAAAGGTAGACGCAGCGTTGGACAGCTTGTACAAAGCAGCCAAAGACAAGACCGGAAATTTACTAGATTTGGCGATTAAGGCGACTCGATGTCGAGCAACTGTTGGCGAAGTTTCCTATGCATTGGAACGAGCATGGGGTCGGCATGAGCCCGTCGCGAAAATGACTCCTGGTATCTATGCGGCGAGTTATGCAGATGATCCTGCCTTCACCCGAGTGCATGATGAGATCAAAATATTCACCGACATTGAAGGCCGTGCGCCGCGTATACTGGTGGTGAAGATGGGGCAGGATGGGCACGATCGTGGTGCCAAAGTAATATCTAATGCATTTGGTGATTTTGGTTTTGATGTCAGTATGGGGGCCTTGTTTCAGACGCCGTCGGAAGCGTCAGAACAAGCGGTATCTCTGGCGGTTGATGTCATCGGCGTGTCTACCCTGGCGGGCGGGCATAAATCTCTTGTGCCAGAACTAGTCGAGTTGTTAAGCAAGCGTGGTATGCAAGATACAATCATTGTTGTTGGAGGAGTAATTCCCAAGCAAGACTACCAAGCGTTATATGATATCGGGGTGCACGCAATATTCGGCCCAGGCACTAATATTCCAGATGCAGCAAGTAAAATCTTAAAGCTCATACCGGGCAGAAATCGTTAAGTAAAATTGAGTCCAGTAAGTTAGGGAGTTTATTCGATGATTGGTCGATTAAATCATGTCGCCATTGTGGTGCCAGATTTGGCTGCTGCCGCGCAGATGTATAAAAATACGCTGGGTGCGAGCGTCACGGAGCCTGTGCCGTTGGCAGATCAAGGCGTCACCACAGTATTTGTAGAACTACCAAATACCAAGATAGAATTGTTACACCCGTTAGGTGAAGATTCTGCCATCGAGAAATTTTTGCTCAACAATCCCAGTGGTGGCATGCATCATGTTTGTTATGAGGTTGCGGACATTCATTGGGCGATAGACCAATTGGTGACGAAGGGCGCCCGAGTACTGGGTAGCGGTAAACCCAGCATAGGTGCTCATGGCTTACCGGTGGTATTTCTGCACCCTAAGGATTTTTGCGGAACTCTGGTTGAGCTCGAAGAACATCAAAATAAGGACATTGTCCGGTAGGAGATGACTATGCACGACGAAACCATTGCGATACATGTGGGTTATGAAACCGACCCCACCACAAAGTCGGTGGCGGTGCCGATACATCAAACCGTAGCGTATGAATTCGATAATGCCCAACACGGCGCTGATCTGTTTGATCTTGCTGTTCCGGGAAATATTTATAGCCGCATTATGAACCCGACCTGTGACGTTCTAGAGCAACGAGTAGCTGCGTTGGAAGGCGGCATTGCGGGCTTGGCTGTGTCGGCGGGAAGTGCTGCGATTAACTATGCGGTACTTAATTTGGCGGAGATCGGCGACAATATCGTGACTGTGCCGCAGCTTTATGGTGGCACTTATACCTTGTTTGCGCACATGTTTCCCAAGCTGGGAATTGAAGTTCGTTTTGCCGAATCTGACGCAGTTGAAGACATAGAAAAGCTCATCGATGGGAAGACCAAGGCCATATTCATGGAAACTGTGGGTAACCCCGCGGGCAATATCGTGGACGTTGCGGCCATTGCCGATATGGCGCGCAGTCGCGGGGTGGCGACCATTGCTGATAATACTGTGGCTACACCGGTGCTACTTAAGCCTATCGAATACGGCATAGATATCGTTGTCCATTCACTCACAAAATACATGGGTGGGCATGGCACAACCTTAGGCGGTGTAATCATTGACTCAGGTAAATTCCCCTGGACTGAACACGCAGAACGGTATCCCGCACTAAACAACCCTGAACCCAGTTATCACGGTGTGGTTTACACCGACGCTTTTGGACCGGCAGCCTATATCGGCCGGGCGCGAACAGTATCTTTGCGCAATACCGGCTCTGCGTTGTCAGCCTTAGCCGCACATCAGTTGTTGATTGGTATTGAGACTTTACCCATACGTATGGAAAGGCACTGCCAAAATACTCTCGCTGTTGCTAAGCATTTGCAGGCGCATGCCAAGGTTGAATGGGTCAGTTATGCGGGTCTTGAGGAGCATCCTCATCACCAGTTAGCGAAGAAGTATATGGGGGGTTACGCCTCAGGCATTTTGACCTTCGGCGTCAAAAACGGATATGAGGCTGGCATTAAATTTTATGATGCACTTAACTTATTTAAGCGGCTGGTCAATATTGGTGATGCTAAGTCACTGGCCTGTCATCCAGCTTCGACCACACACCGACAATTGTCTGTTGATGAGCAACGTGCCGTGGGTGTATTACCTGAAGCGATGAGGCTGTCGGTAGGTATCGAACATATCGACGACATCCTCGAAGATCTTGATCAGGCGTTAGCAAAGTAGCAGAAGCTATTCAAACTCCATAATTGATTGATCAACTGTGAGATTCTCACCTTGTTTGGTGAGAATCTTCGCGATGACAACATCTTTTTCGGCTCGCAAACTATTTTCCATTTTCATTGCCTCCACCACGGCAAGCTCTTCACCTGCGAGTACCTCATCTCCTACTGCCACAGACATACGGACCAACATTCCAGGCATGGGTGAAAGCAATAGATTGGATAAGTTGGGTGGCTCTTTTGGTATCATGTGTTGTGACAGTTCAGCAGCAATGGGTGAGAGGATGACAAGTTCAAGTTCGCTGCCGTGATGATAAACTTTGTACCCTGTTCGATGTGTGTCTAGCGCAACACACTGGTGGTTGCCATTAACTTGGGCCATGACCAGACACTGGCCAATTTCCCAGTCGGTGGTGACCCGGTAAATTTTATCTTGATAGCTCACCTCGTAGCCGTGTTCGATACGCTTAACGTTGATGGCATACTGTTCTTGGTTAGCAACGACAACCCAATTATGGTTGTCTTGGTATTCAAAGCGGTGGGTTTGTCCTGAAATTTCCCTCGCGCGTGCTAATTTACGAGCATGTACAACAGCAGATACTGCTATTGGTATGAGAACGTCAGACTGCACGACGTCTTGGGCGCGAAACCCATCTGGGTATTCTTCTGCAATGAAGTTGGTGGTTAAGTCACCTGCTTGGAAACGTGGGTGTCTGATCAATGCATTGAGGAAGCTAATATTGTGATCTACCCCGCGAATGTAATAGGCGTCTAATGCGTTAGCCATGTGGTCTATGGCTTGTTGGCGATCCTCACCGTAGGTAACGAGCTTGGCAATCATGGGGTCGTAGTACATTGAAACCTCGCTACCTTCTTCAATGCCAGTATCTACTCGTACAAATTCGCTTTCGGTGGGGGCTTGGTATTTTGTCAACCTGCCGATGGAAGGCAAAAAGTTACGCAAGGGGTTCTCAGCATAAACTCGTGTCTCCAGCGCCCACCCTTTAAGGCGCACATCACTTTGCTTGAGGGCCAAGGATTCATTGTTGGCAATGCGTAACATGTGCTCAACCAAGTCTTGGCCGGTAATGAATTCAGTGATGGGGTGCTCAACCTGCAAGCGGGTGTTCATTTCCAGGAAGAAAAAATTCATCTTTGCATCCACTATGAACTCGACGGTTCCAGCGCTGCAATAGTCCACGGCTGCTGCTAGGGAAATGGCTTGTTCGCCCATGGCCTTGCGTGTTTTTTCATCAAGAAATGGTGAGGGTGCCTCTTCAATCACTTTTTGATGTCGGCGTTGAATAGAGCATTCACGCTCGCCGAGATATACGGCGTTGCCGTGTTTGTCAGCAAGAACTTGAATTTCTATGTGACGGGGCTCTTCAATAAATTTTTCCGCGAACATGCGATCGTCCGAGAAACTGGATCGCGCTTCGTTACTCGCTTGTTCAAATCCGTCTCGACAATCTTCGTCGTTCCAAACCACACGCATGCCCTTACCGCCACCACCGGCGGTGGCTTTGAGCATCACCGGATAGCCAATTTTTTGGGCAACTTCAACTGCGTGCTCTGGTCCACTGATGACTTCGGTGAAACCAGGGATGGTATTCACGCCGGCTTGTTGCGCCAGCAGCTTCGAAGTGATTTTGTCACCCATACTGGTGATGGCCTTGACCCCAGGACCGATAAAGGTGATGCCTGCGGAATCTAAGGCTTCACAGAATTCTGCGTTCTCTGACAAAAAGCCATATCCTGGATGTACTGCCTCGGCGCCGGTATCTTTGCAGGCTTGAATGATCTTATCTATTCGCAGGTAACTTTCTGTGGATGCAGCCGGGCCGATGTTGACCGCTTCGTCGGCCATGCGCGTGTGTAGGGCGTTGGCGTCTGCATTTGAGTAAACGGCTACAGTTTTGATGCCCAGACGATGTGCTGTTTTCATTACCCGACAGGCTATTTCGCCGCGATTGGCGATGAGAATTTTTTTGAACATAGTAGTGATCTGAATCCGGAATAAAGTTAAAGCGGTATGTTGCCGTGTTTGCGCCAGGGGTTTTCCAGCTTTTTGTCTCGTAACATCGCAAAGGATCGACACACTCGTGCTCTTGTTTCGCGCGGCGTGATGATATCGTCAATGTAGCCTCTGCTAGCAGCGACGAATGGATTGGCAAATTTATCTTCGTATTCTTTGGTACGATCTGCGATAGCTTGTTGGTTGTCGATGTCTTTGCGGAAAATTATTTCAACAGCCCCCTTAGCACCCATGACCGCTATTTCTGCACTTGGCCAGGCTAAGTTAACATCCCCTCTCAAGTGTTTTGATGACATGACGTCGTAGGCGCCACCGTATGCTTTGCGTGTGATCAGGGTGACTTTGGGCACAGTGCATTCTGCGAACGCATATAGGAGCTTGGCGCCATTTTTAATGATGCCGCCGTATTCCTGTACGGTACCCGGCATGAAACCTGTCACATCAACTAAAGTTAAAATTGGAATATTGAAGGCATCACAGTAACGTACAAAACGTGCGCCTTTCTTAGATGAGTTAATATCCAATGAGCCAGCCAACACCATAGGCTGATTCGCAACCACACCTATGGTAGAGCCTTGTAACCGTATGAAGCCAATCACCATATTTTGAGCGTAGCTGGGTTGCAGCTCGAAGAAGTCGCCTTCGTCTGCAATTTTGGTGATGACTTCTTTGATGTCATAGGGTTTTGTTGGCTCAGATGGAATGATGGTGTCTAGTGATGGTTCTTGACGAGAAGCAGGGTCTTTACATGGCCATCTAGGGGGTTTCTGTTTGTTGTTTGCGGGTAGAAAATCGAAGAATGTGCGGGTACGAAGAATTGCTTCGATGTCGTTTTCGAAAGACATATCGGCCACTCCCGATATTTTTGTATGTACGCTGGCGCCACCTAATTCTTCAGGCGTTACACTTTCGTGGGTAACGGTTTTTACTACATCTGGGCCGGTGACAAACATATAGGAGGAATCTTCCACCATGAAGATAAAGTCGGTTATGGCTGGTGAGTAAACTGCGCCACCAGCACAAGGTCCCATGATTAAAGAGAGCTGGGGTATCACTCCAGAGGCGAGTACGTTGCGCTGAAATATTTCCGCATAGCCGCCTAAGGAGGCCACACCTTCTTGGATGCGTGCACCACCCGAATCATTCATGCCAATGACCGGTGCCCCGACCTTCATGGCTTGATCCATAATCTTACAAATTTTCTCAGCGTGAGCTTCAGACAAAGATCCACCAAATATCGTGAAGTCTTGACTGAACACGAATACCAATCGGCCATTGATGGTGCCGTAGCCGGTAATGACCCCATCGGTAGGTATGCGCTGTGCCTGCATGTCGAAATCGTGGCAACGATGTTCGACATACTTGTCCCATTCTTCGAAGCTGCCTTCGTCGAGCAATATATGCAGGCGCTCGCGGGCGGTCAGCTTACCTTTCAAATGTTGTTGTTGGTTGCGGTGTTCACCACCACCGAGTAAGGCTGCTTGTTGTTTTTCGCGCAGCTTGGCCAGGTTGTCCGGCATGGGGTACCCTTTAGAGATTACAGTTGTGAGCGAGCTGGAATAATACCGGTACTTGCGGCTGGCTTCTACTTGACTCGCCTCAAGATATCAAGGCACGGGGTACTGTGATGTGCTTAGCACGCAAATACTCACCCAATGACTTAGCTTGCTTATCAATTCGATGATTGCTTGCAGCACCAGTGCCCAGTACACCCTTAATATAAAAATTCATAGCGCGTAGATTTGGCATGTCGTGGCGTTCGATCTCATACTGCGCCATGTCTGGCAGTAGGCGTTTGAATTCGGCGATAGTAAGGTATTCATGCAAGAAGGTATAGGCTGCGTCAGTTTTGGCCCAAACACCACAATTGGCGTTACCTCCCTTGTCACCAGAACGTGTGCCATAGAGTCGACCAAAAGATATTGTGGTGGTTTCTCCAGTTGGTGCAGGTGCGATTGTGGTGGGGGTTTGTTGGTAATAGATCTCTTCAAAGTTGAGTTGCTGCGTGGGTAGAACGGTTGTGACCTTGCCGTCGAAGTGTACGTGTTCAGTGACCTGTTGGCTGCTGATGAGTGCTGGCCAATGGATTATTGAACGTTCGCCATTAAAGCCTACTGCGCCGCGACCCGTATTTCCCGGGATGGTAGCCAGCGCCAGCTCAACCATTTTGGCACCCAGTAAACGGCCTACTTTTTTAGCGTCCTTAGTGGTGAAAGTGATACGCAACGCGGCATGGGCTACTTCATTTTCGCTGGGATTTTCTTGGTCACTGCGAATGAGTTGAATGTCTACGTCGTCAAATTGGTCACGGCCACCCAAGTTATGCAAGATTTGATCCGTGTAAATTTCGGCTTTCTTCTCGATATCTAAGCCGGTCAGCAAAACCTCCGTTGTATGTTTGTGAGGACCAAGGGTGTTGAAACAGACTTTGTGGTTTTTTGGTGGGGTGCTACCGCGAGTGCCACTCACTCGAACTGCGTGTTCTCCCACCTGCTCAATTAACGATGTATCGAAATGAGCGATGACATCAGGGTTCATGTAGGCGGGAGTTGATATTTCGTAGAGCAATTGAGCGGTAACGGTGCCTACTGAAACCAATCCGCCGGTGCCAGGGTGTTTGGTAATCGTAAAACTGCCATCTCTTTCTATTTCGGCAATGGGGTAGCCGACGTTGTGGAAGCTGGGCACTTCTTCAAAGAAAGCATAGTTGCCACCACAACACTGTGCACCACACTCAATGATGTGTCCGGCAGCCAAAGCGCCTGCTAAGGCGTCGTAGTCGTTGCGATTCCAGTTAAATTTCCAGGCAGCAGGTCCGATAACAACGGCTGCGTCTGTGACTCGCGGACAAATTACGATGTCTGCCCCTTGGTCTAACGCTTCTTTTATGGCCCATCCGCCCAAATAAACGTTGGCGGTGAGAGCTTGTTGATCTGAATCACACAAGGCCACGGCGGTGTCTAGGTTGGTAAAGGCCTCGCCTTGGGTTTGCAGCAGATCAAGATCGTTAAGTATGTTATCGCCGTCGATATAGGCTACTTTAGCTTGTAGGCCTAACTCGCCGAGAATTTTTTGTACTTCTGTGGCCATGCTGTGTGGGTTGAGCCCGCCAGCGTTGGTCACGATCTTGATGCCTTTCGAGATACAGGTGTTGGCGACGTCGGACAGTTGTTTTAAGAAAGTTCCCACATAACCCATGTGGTCGCCACGAGTTTGTTTTTGGTTATATAGGATGGACATGGTGAGCTCGGCAAGATAGTCACCAGTCAGCACATCTATGGGGCCACCTTCAACCATTTCACGAGCAGCAGCAAGGCGATCTCCGTAGAAACCACTGCAGTTGGCGATGCGAATAACCTCATTCACTATCAACAATCCATGCAGCTTTGCGTTTTTCGCGGAATGCCGCCATGCCTTCCGCTCCTTCATCTGAACGAAACATGCGTCCGCTCCACTCGGCTGTTTCTGCAAATCCTTCTTGGATGGAGAGTTCAGCGACTCGTTTAACCAATTTTTTGCATTCGATGACCGCGATAGGCCCGCCTAAGTTGATCATGTCTATTTCTTCCTGCACGGCGTCGTGCAACTGATCTGCCGCTACCGCGCGATGAGCTAAGCCCATGTCGAGTGCCTGTTGGCCGGTAAAACGTTCTCCAGTTAGAAATAGTTTCATTGCATGGTGCGTACCAAGTTTAGGTATACATACCACTGATATCACCGCTGGAATGACACCGATGCGCACTTCGCTGAAACTCATTTGTACGTCTTGAATTGTAACAACAATGTCTGCCGCGCCAATCATACCTAAGCCGCCGGCAAAAGCAGCGCCATTGACAGCCACAATCACCGGTTTTGGGCTGTCCAAAATGGCGTTGAGTACGTCGGGGTAAGAAATTGCGCGCTGGCCATCAACAACTTCACCCGGGGGGCTTTTTAAGTCTGCTCCCGCGCAAAATGCAGGTCCGTTGCCGGTAATAACAATTGAACGAACGTGATCGTCTGTGATGGCTGTTTGAATGTGTGCGAACAGCTCGTTAACCAGCACGGCTGACAAGGCATTGCGGTTTTCGGGCCGATTGAGGGTGATCCAAGCAGCACCTTTTTTGACCTCGTATAGAGTCGTTTGTGTTGCGGACATTCTACGTTCCTTGGGTTTCTATAATGGTCACTAACAACTGGCCGTTTTCTACTTGTTCGGCAATGTTAACGTGTACTTTTTCCACCACGCCGGTGAATGGTGCAGTGATGCGATGTTCCATTTTCATGGCTTCGAGAATGACTAACAATTGGCCCTTTTCGACTGTCATACCCGGTTCTACTTCGGTAGTGAGCACGGCACCAGGCATGGGGGCGGTTAGTCCTCCGCCGATATCGGCCACCCCGGGCAATGGGTAGCGAGGCTGTTCAAGCAGCTCAAATCCACCTTTGTTGGATTGCACCAACCATGTCTCGCCCATGGGCTGTACAGCAAAAGACAAACGGCGCCCGTCTATGGCGATATCAACGTCTCCAGTACCGCAGTTAAAAGATTCCACATGCAGAGATTGATCATTGATTACAAACTTAAAGTGCCCGTTGCGTTGAGATTGATATTGCACGTGAATTAGTTGTTCTCCAAGGGTGAAGCTGATTCGCTCCATAGGCATGGTAGAAACGCGCCACCCACTCGGTAAGCGCCGACCGATCTTGGCGTTAGCAACTCTTCGTGCCTGTCCTTCCATGCATACGGCTATTGCTGCGTCTGCAAACTGGTCAGGGGAAATGTGGCGAGTTCTGGCTGGGTTTACCCGTTCGATAAAATCAGTTGTGGTGTCCCCGGCTAAAAATTCAGGTGTTCGTAGGGTCGCGACTAGAAAATCACGATTTGTTGTAAGCCCTTGTATTTGCGTGGTTTCTAATGCGCGAGCAAGCCGTGCTGCCGCTTCAGTTCTGGTTGGTGCGTGCACAATGACCTTGGCAATCATCGGGTCAAAATCAGTGCCGATGATGCTGCCAGTTTCTACACCGGAGTCAAAGCGGGCATTGCCCACAGATGAAGGCACCCATGCAGCCACAGTACCTGGAGATGGGAGGAAGTTTTTCTGCGGGTTTTCGGCATATAGGCGGGCTTCAATTGCCCATCCGTTGACCTGTAAATCTTCCTGGCACAATGACAGCACCTCGCCTTGAGCGACGCGAATTTGCTCGCGGACCAAATCATGACCGATAATTTCCTCGGTGACCGGGTGCTCAACTTGCAAACGGGCGTTGACCTCCAAAAAGTAGAAGTCATCTCCGCTGAGCAGAAACTCAACCGTGCCCGCGGAGGAGTATCCGAGTTTTTTTGCGGCGCTAATGGCGGCATGTCCCATGCGTTCGCGCAGAGCTTGTGTTACTGCGGGAGAGGGTGCTTCTTCGATGATTTTTTGATGTCGCCGCTGGATAGAGCATTCTCTCTCAAAACAATGTACCAAGTTGCCATGGGTGTCTCCCAAAATCTGGAATTCCACATGTCGAGAAACCGCCAACCATTTTTCCAAGAAAACGGTATCGTCACCGAAGGAACTGCCTGCCTCACGCTTCGCACTATCTACGGCCGCCTGTAGATCAGCTTCGTGTTCAACCACGCGCATACCGCGACCACCACCACCTGCAGATGCTTTTACTAAGACAGGGTAGCCAATTTCACTAGCTGCAGCTGCGAGATCAGAATCAGCTGTGAGTTCGATACCTGGTAATGTGGGTACATCGGCCTCGACCATGAGTCGCTTTGCCGATAGCTTGTCGCCCATAAGGCCAATAACCTGGGGAGACGGACCGATCCACTTAATACCTGCATCAATGACAGCTTGGGCAAAAGCCTGATTTTCAGACAGAAAACCGTAGCCAGGGTGGATTGCGTCTGCACCGGAACGAAGGGCTGCGTTGAGTACCTTGTCAAAATCTAGATAGGTTTCGGTAGAAGTTCTACCGTTTAGCGCGATAGCACTATCTGCTTCATGCACAAAGGGCGCGTTTGCGTCTGCGTCGGCGTAGATGGCAACTGTGGCAATACCCATGTCGTGTGCTGTGCGCATAATGCGACGTGCTATTTCACCTCGGTTAGCTACCAGTATCGTGTGAATTGGCGTGACGGTTACATTCTCCATGTGCCGAACTCCTTGGTGCCTTCCACTTTATTGTTATAACAAGCCGAAAGTGACATAGCGATGACAACACGTGTGTCACGCGGGTCTATCATGCCGTCATCTGCAACACGGGATGTCGCATAGAGTCCTTTGGAACGTTCTTCTGCCCAATGCTGCGCCACTGCGGCTCTTTCGGCGTCGGCTTTTTCATCAAATTCGATGCCTCTACGTTTAGCAGCGTTGCGGCCAACGATGGTCATCACACCAGCCATCTGCTTAGGGCCCATCACCGCGATTTTTGCGAAAGGCCAGATATAGGTAAAACGGGTACCGAAGCCGCGACCACTCATGCCGTAGTTGCCAGCACCGTAAGAAGCTGCACTGATAATGGAAATGTGCGGTACTGTTGAGTTGGTGACTGCATTGATCATTTTGGATCCGTTCTTGGTAATGCCGCCTTGTTCAAAATCTGTTCCAACAATGTATCCGGTAATGTTATGGAGGAAAACTAGTGGCACATCGATTTGATTGCACAGTTGGATAAATTGAGCAGCCTTCTCGGCAGATTCTGAAAACAGCGCACCGTTGTTTGCCAATATACCCACTGGGTAGCCATGCACGCTGGCCCATCCACACACCAGGGTAGGACCGTAGAGAGGTTTAAACTCCTCAAAATAGGACGCATCGACAATGCGCATGATGACCTCGCGCATGTCGAAGGGGGTTTTAAGGTCTTTGCCAACCAAGCCTAATAAATCTTCGGGGTCGTGGATGGGTTCGAGAAAATCAGCTTTCGGTTCTGGGCCGAGCTTACGCCAGTTGAGGTGGGCAACCACCTCACGGCACATACGAACACCATCAATTTCATCTTGCGCTAGATAGTCGCCGAGCCCAGATATTTGTGTGTGCATATCTGCGCCACCTAAGGCTTCCGGATCAGCGTCTTCTCCAGTGGCCATTTTCACCAGCGGTGGGCTGCCTAAAAAGACTCGAGACTGATTTTTAATGAAAATGTTGTAGTCACTCATACCGGGTTGGTATGCACCACCCGCAGCAGAGGCGCCGAAAACAACTGAGATGGTAGGGATGCGCATTTTCGACAATTCGGAGATTTCGTAGAACAAACGACCAGATTCGGCGAAGTGAGTTATTTCACGCTGAATCGCTGCCTCTGGATCCCCGCCTGCTTCTCCGCGTAAATCTGCACCGGCAGATTCCACGAATTGAACATAGGGCAGGCGATTTTCTCGAGAAATTTCCAGGCCGCGCATTAATTTTTTCGAATTGAAAGCGTTAAAAGCGCCAGCGCGCACGGAGGGATCGTGGCCTAGAATGACGCACTCCACACCTTCTATGATGCCGATGCCCACGACAAACCCGGAGCCTACCGCAAAGGGTGAGCGCCAAGCCGCAAGCGGGCTGATTTCTAGGAAGGGCGAGTCGCGATCCAGTACAGCAGCGATGCGTTCGCGGATTGGCATCTTATTGACAGCAGCAAGTCGAGCGAGTGCTTCTTCACCACCTCCTTGGGCAGCTTCATCTAATAACACCTGCATTTCATCCAAGGTCTCGAACATATCTGCTTTGTTTTGCGCAAATGCTTCTGACCGAGTATCAAGTTTAGATTCTAGTACAGGCATGGTGCCCCTCATCAACACGTTCCCCAAACACCAACCTACCAGATAAGAAAGCCATTGATAAGAGTTTATGATAGTGGCCTATCGCGAAGTGCGGTTAGAGTTGTGGTGTCGGCATTAATATGGTGATGAACGTCACCATGAGCAATCATTAGTGCTACTTTTACCTAACCGAGACAACACCGTCTCTTAGCGAAACGAGGGATACTAATGCAACTTTACCATTGTGCTGATGCGCGGTCTTTGCGGCCATTGTGGGCGCTGGAAGAAATGGGTTTAGATTACGAGCTCATCAATATGCAATTTCCACCTCGCTCAACATATCCGGGGTATTTAGACCTTAATCCATTAGGTACGGTGCCAACCTTTGTTGATGGTGACCTGGTCATGACAGAATCATCTGGAATTTGTCATTACCTGGCGGACAAGTATGCCCCGAATGACCTCGGCGTGAGGCCCGATCAAGCAGCCTATGGCGAGTACTTGAACTGGCTTTATCGCAGTGATGCAACTTTAACATTTCCACAAACGTTGGTCCTGCGTTATACCCGCTTAGAGCCGGAAGAACGTAGACAACCCCAAGTGGCAAAAGATTATGCTATTTGGTACCACGCCAGGTTACGGTGTGTGGAGTTGGCTTTAAATGGAAAGGAAGACGACAACCTGTTTTTAGTAGACGATCGTTTCACAATTGCAGATATCGCGATTGGCTATGCGTTGTTCTTGGGTATCAGTTTAGGCTTGAATGAGCGCTATAAACCCAACACTAAACGCTACCTTGAGAGTTTAATGCAACGTGATGGCTTTATTCGAGCGCGCAGCAAACAAGCCCCATGAAGACCATAACTTCTATTACCGGAGTGGATCTAAACCATGTTGGTGAGCATGTTAAGGTACTACAAGAAAAGGGGTTTTCCGGGGTAACTACCCAAGAGAATCGCTTTAATCCCTTCCTGCCTTTAGCAGTTGCTGCTACCCACACGCGGAGCCTTGAATTGCGCACCAGTGTCGCCATTGCGTTTGCTCGCAGCCCGATGGCATCGGCGAGCTTGGCCTGGGATTTGCAGATGGCTTGTGCTGGTCGGTTTACTTTAGGTATCGGTAGCCAAGTGAAGGGCCATAATGTGCGACGTTTTAGTGTTCAGTGGAGTCCGCCAGCGCCACGCATGCGTGAGTACGTACAATCTTTGAAGGCGATTTGGGACTGCTGGCAGAATGGTACGAAGTTAGATTTTCAGGGTGAGCATTATCAATTTACCTTGATGACACCTAATTTTACTCCGCCTGCCTTAAGTTGTCCGTTACCGAAAGTTCAAGTTGCTGCAGTGGGTCCGGCCATGATGAAAGTCGCAGCACAAGAGTGTGATGGGGTGATGTTGCACGGCTTCTGCACCCGTCGGTATCTGGATGACGTGGTGGTGCCACGGCTGACTTCAGCGTTATCCCAAGCGGGCCGATCGATGCAAGAGTTTGAGATCAGTGGTGGGGGCTTTGTTGCAACTGGCGCCGACGATGGTGAAGTACAAAAGATGTTTGAATGGATTCGCCAGCGCATCGGTTTCTATGGCTCTACCCCGAGTTATTGGCCAGTTTTTGAAGTACATGACTTGCAGGATTTGGGTCGCAAACTCAATGCCATGTCAAAGAAAGGACAATGGCAGGAGATGACGGCTGAAATTTCAGACGACGTGGTTCACCTATTTTCAGCGGTGGGTCGTTATGACCAGATAGTAGAAGCCATCCGGACTCAATTTGGTGGTGTCACTGATGTGGTGGCTATGCCGGAAGCAACACCGGCAGAATTGTTGCAAGACATCGCTTCCCTTTAGCACTGAGAATGACAAAATAGCCTCGTATCTAACAGTCACGGGGCAATGTTCATGGCGCAAGAACAGGAAAGTAAATCTGCAGTCTATGTCACCGATCTAGGTGAACAACTGACCAATAACATGGATTGGTTGCCAGAAGCTTGGCGACCCATGTGGGATATGCTCGCCAACTACCCCATTCTCGGCGCCCTTGGGCTTATCGCAATTGCCTATGTATTGGCGTTGCTTACCCGAGTCATTTTTGTATTCGTGCTGGAGCACTTGGCCACACGCTCTAAATCTGAGATGGACAACATTGTTCTACAGAACCTAAGACGTCCGGTGTTTACCACTACATTTGCCCTGGGTTTGGTGATGGCTGTGCAAATATCTGCGTTATCCTTTGGCGCTTCAGTACTGATCAATGTTTTAACCTCAGCCATTGTGGTGAGCTGGATGCTGGCTGGGTTACGCTTGTCATCAGATGTGCTCAGTGGTCTCAGTGCAAATCCGAAATTCAATTTGGTGGAGCCACGCACCATCCCTTTGTTTGACCTGGTCATAAAGTTAGGCATTTTGTTGTTTTCTAGTTATGGACTGCTGATGATTTGGGGTATCAACCCTGTAGGCTGGTTGGCGTCTGCGGGTATAGTTGGTATCGCCGTGGGGTTTGCTGCTAAAGACACGCTAGCTAATTTGTTTTCTGGCTTGTTTATTCTTGCCGATTCGCCTTATCAGATTGGCGATTATATCAATCTTGACAGTGGTGAACGTGGCATGGTCACTGCCATTGGTATGCGCAGTACCCGCTTGCTAACCAGAGCAGATGTGGAAATTACTGTGCCGAACGCTGTGATTGCCAACGCTAAAATCACTAATGAAAGTGGTGGTCCTTATAAAAAGATGCGAATTCGTCTGCCCGTGGGCGCGGCATATGGGTCCGATGTTGATGTTGTGTGTGACATTTTGCAGCGTACTGGAGAAGGGCATACAGAAACCTGTGGTTTGCCTGCCCCTCGGGTAAGAATGCGTGGTTTTGGTGCTTCGAGCTTAGATTTCGAACTGCTGGCTTGGATTGAACAGCCCGCGGATCGAGGTCGGATCTCTCATGAGCTGTACATTGCGATTTATAAAGCCTTTGCGGATCAAGGCATCGAGATTCCGTTCACCAAGCAAGATCTGTATATAAAAGAAATGCCTAAGTAGCCCTAGGCGATTTCAATGTGTGCTAGGTGGTCTGCAGTGTTGTGCTCACGTGCAAGTTTGAGCATGAATTCTGCATCAACTATGCCGTCGACCTCACCATTGTCTTGGTACCCAACTATGGGTCCATGTACAACCGCAAACATGATGGAGCCTTCGGGAGAGGTAGGTTGATGGATTGAACCTGCCGCTTCATAAACATAGCTGCCAACACCACCACGATCTTCTTCGTACCCAAAACCGCCTTCTATAACGAATGCTTCTACGGCGCCCAAATGACCGTGCACTGGCGCGTCATTGTCCGCGTCAACTTTTAGTAACATGGAAAAGCCGCCTGTTTTGGTGTCTATATTGAGTAATTTAAAATGCGTACCATCCATGACCCAGGGTGACCAAGGTAAGTTGTTGGTATCAAAAAAGGCAGGGCGTAGTGGCTTCTTGGTGGCTATTTTGGTTTGTGTGTTCACGTGCTATTTCCTGTTGTTACATGGTGCGAATAGGATCTTCGCCATTCCAGTTTGCTGCGGATTGTTTAATGGCTGTATAAAAGCTCTGCCACCAGTAAAGCGTCCCGATGTTGATTTATGGATGTGCACTCATGCCTCCGTCCACGGAAAGTTGTGCTCCGGTAATATGTCGGGCTTCATCGGAGGCTAAAAAGAGTACAGCATCAGCGATGTCGTTAGCAGTACCAAATTCACCCTGAGGAATGCGTTTCAGAAAATCTTCACGTATCTGATTTTCGGTGGCGTTGGCCTCGGCCGCAACATCGGCAAACAAACCCAGCAACATGGGGGTTTCTATTTGCCCTGGATGAACAGAATTGCAGCGTATTTTGTCTTTTGCGCAGTGCACGGCCACCGACCGTATCATCTGCCATACTGCTGCTTTGCTAGCACCATATGCGGTAAGAAAGGGGGTGGCGACCAAAGCTGCAATGGAGGAAATATTGACTATTGCCCCACCGCCAGACTGGCGCATCAGTGGGATGGCGTGTTTACAACCTAAAAATACCCCGCCGGCATTTGTCGACATGATGTGCTGCCATTCTTGCCAGGATGTATCTTCGGGGCCGCTTGGACCCAAGCCGTCTCCAATGCCTGCATTATTGATGAGAATGTCCAACCCCTGATGGTGCGATTGCACCTCAAGAATTAGTTGCTGCCAAGCGTCTTCGTCGGAGACGTCATGTTGAACAAAGGTCACACGATCTGATGCAGTCTTCGCACCGGCCGGATTAACGTCAGTGCAGTAGACTATGGCACCTTGTTGTTCGAAATGAGAAACAATTTGTTTACCCAGCCCAGAGGCGCCGCCGGTGACTACGGCGATTTTATCAATGAGTCGTTTGGTCATGTAGTATCTCGCTGGAGGCCAGGACAGAGCAGTTCATACAGATTAGACTGGACAATTCAGTTAACATGTGAAGAATGTTGACTCCGGTAAATTTGGAAGGTTCGATTTCGATAAATTGACAGTAATTGAATCAAAACAAGAAGAAAGCCTCAATAGCGTAAGTGGCTCATTTGATGTAAAGAACTGAAACCCCACGAGACGGTGGATTGCATATGGAGAGAGCACATGCAGCAGTTACAAACAAGTGCATTGAGTGGTAGTGATGTAAACGAAATTCTTACCATTGGTTATGAAGTGGAAAGAAATTTTGAAGGCATTGCGTCGGTGGAGCGTGCCCTTGCGATACTGGAAACAGCGATGCAGAGCACCAGCTCAGTGTTTTTTGAGCTAGACAAAAGCGCTAATGTTTTTGTCGAATCGGGCTCTCATGGTGTGCCATCGTCCGCACCAAAACAGTGGATGGATAAGTACCACCTACAAGACCCCTTTGTTGATGCCATGATGGAAAATATTGAGCACAAATTTCCTGCAGTGTCGGTTTCCAGCGAACTTGTGCGTCACCGTGACTATGTCAAGACGGATTTCTATAATCTATTTTTAAAGCCTCAGTCTATCTATCATGTGATGGTGGTTGGTTTACTGCAAAAGGGCGCGCCAATGGGCTTATTCGGCTTTCACCGTCCCTATGGTGCAGAACCGTTTTCTCAATATGAGGCCACCAAGGCTGCGCTGTTGGCGCCAGCATTGGCCGCATCCATTGGTAAGGTGCAAGCGGAGGAAGCACTGCGCGAGCGCGATTGGATTGTCGAAACCATTGCCCAAGACATTCCCTTCAAAGGGTTGCTGATATTGGATGACAAGTTCGCAGTAACCTACGCTAATAAAGGCGCCCGAGAATTGCTAGAGCTACCAAGCTCGGGTGCCATCGCAGAGTTGCAATTGCCTTTAGAGCTGCACAGTGCATGTGCTTCACTACTTGGTGAGCAATCTCAGTCTGAATACTTCAACATTCAGCAGCTTCAAGCAAAAGTACATTTGTTTAATGCGGGCCCGAGTAAAACCACGAAAGAGCCACGTTATGCAGTGTATCTGGGTCCAACTGATGACGCTGTCATTGTCGAATCGCAGTTGCTTCGTCATGGCTTAACCACTCGAGAAATAGAAGTGGTGCAACTGGTTGTGGCTGGTATGACTAACCCGGAAGTGGCCACTCACTTGAGCATCAGTCCACGCACCGTGCAAAACCACCTTCGCTCGATTTATGCGAAGGTTGGTGTACACAATCGAACCAGCTTACTTTACCGGTTGGTCTCCAACGACTAGGCGTAAATTGAGCCATATGCGCTATTGCCCAGAAAGCGGGTTGTTAGCAGAATTGACCGATACTTAATAGGAGTCTGCCGATGCCTCGTTTCGTTCTAACATCGTTGTCCACATTTTTTGTAATGGCGATTTGTCTAACCGGCGTGTCCGCGTTACTTGGGCTGCCAAAGGTTGCGCATGCTCAAAGTGCTGGCGTTGAGTATAAAAGCGTAGTTGAAGAGATTGTTGTGACCGCTCGGCGTCGGTCTGAGTCTCTGCAGGAGACACCTATCTCAATCACCGCAATGACGGCTAGAGATTTGGAAGCGCGCAACCTGACCAACCTTGTCGAAGTTGGTCGCTTTGCCCCCAACGTACAGATGAACGTATCACCCGGTGGTAGCGGCGGGGGTAGCAATGCGCAAATTTACATTCGCGGTATTGGCCAGACCGATTTCTTGTTTACAACGGATCCTGGTGTGGGGATTTATGTCGATGGGGTTTTTCATCCGCGTACCTTGGGTGGCGTTATGGATTTGCTCGATCTAGAACGAATCGAGATTCTACGCGGTCCACAAGGCACACTATTCGGTAAAAATACCATCGGCGGTGCGGTCAGCCTCACTTCGTCAAAACCAACCGGTGAATATGGTGGTTCCGTGTCAGTAACGGTTGGAGACTACAACAGAGTGGATACGCGCCTGAGTCTCGATCTACCCATAGTTGCTGACACATTGGCTGCTAAGGTGGCCTTGGTGGCAAAACGTCGCGACGGGTATGCAACGCGTCGAGATTTTGCCACCGGGCGAAAGACTGCGGAGCAAGGCGATGAAGATGCACAAAGTGCAAGACTGGCATTACGGTGGACCCCATCGGATGTCACCACGGTAGATTTTGTAGCAGATTATACCAAAGAAAATGAAGACTCTGCGCCAACCACATTGGTTCAGTTTGAACCATCAGCGGGCTTAGCTGGGTTGTGGAATGCCCTAGTTGGCGCTCCTAGTGGCTCAACCATGGGTACACAGTTTATTGCTCGAGACCCATACGACACTTTTGCCACCGGTCCCAATGACAATCAGCTAGAGGCTTGGGGGATGGCACTCACTGTTGAGCATGATTTCGAATCGATGACGTTAAAATCTATTACCGCTTATCGAGAAATGGATGCCACCTTCGGGCGAGATGGGGATGGTTCGCCCAACCAATACGTGCACACTGAACAAGATCAGTTGCAAGATCAATTTAGCCAAGAGTTTCAATTGAGTGGTAGCGCCTTCGACGACAAAATGAACTGGATGGTCGGTGCTTTCTATTTTGAAGAATTTGGTCGGGACGAAAATGATGTCCGACTAGCCTCAGGTTTGTTCGATGCGCTTGAAGGGTTACCGGCGGCGTTGATTTGCTTAGGACCAGGTGGCACACCCCCATGTGCTGGAGGAGTTGGTAATCCCGTGAATGCTGCATTGGATCTCGATTTTAATATCTTCAATGAGATTGATATCACCAGTTTTGCGTTCTACACCCATACCACCTACGACATTACTGATCGCTGGAGTATCAATGCGGGTATTCGATATAGTGATGAAGAGAAGGACTATACGTTAGAACATTTGCGGGTGAATTCTGGTGTTCCAATCGTTCCGTTTACCGTCATCAGTGACGATTGGAATGCGTTTTCACCCAAGCTTGGGGTTGATTTCCAGGTCACTGATCAAGTGATGACCTACGCGTCGGTTTCTCGTGGTTTTAAAAGTGGTGGTTTCAATGGACGGCCCACTGTTGCTGCAGAGGTTGATGCGTTTGACCCAGAGTTCGTAACAACCTACGAAGTGGGTGCGAAAAGTGAGCTGTTTGACCGACGCTTGAGGCTAAATGGTTCGGTATTTTTTAATGACTACACCGACATTCAGATTGGTAGTGTCAGCGCAGATGCCACGGGTAACTTAGTGCTCATTGTCGACAACGCTGCAGAAGCTGAGGTATGGGGTGTGGAGTTAGAGTTTGTTGCACAGGTCAATGAGCGGCTGTCATTTTCCGGTGGTATTGGCTATCTGGATGCGCAATATAAGGACGTTGGTAACGCTACAAATATTACAGAAAGCTCAGAATTTGTGAAAAGCCCTGATGTCACTGCAAGTCTTAGTATGGAGTACGCCCACCCATTGTCAGATTGGGGTACTTTGGCATGGCGTATCGATGGCAGTTATTCGGCCGAAGTTTTTCAGGATGTGCAAAATACAGCGTCGATTTCCCAAGACGCCTTAACCTTGGTAAGTGCTCGAATTGTTTTTGAGTCAGCATCGCAAGGGTGGGAGGCATCACTATTTGCAACCAATCTCACTGATGAAGAGTTCATTGTGAATGGCCTTCAAGCGTTGGCGAGTTTTGGTACCGCTGAGGCCGTGTACGGTGCTCCACGCCAATGGGGTGCATCCGTAAAAGTGAGCTTCTAGCGTGGCCTTTGACAACGATACTGCAGCTTTTCTTGGCCAGTTTACTCAAGACGATACCCCCGCCTTACATGAACTAGAGGTAGTTGATGCTAGGGCGGCATTAAAAGAAATGACACGAATTGCTGATATTCCACGTGTATCGGTTGGCAAGGTGACTCAGCAGACACTTGTAACAAATTCGCAAGAACCGTTCGATATTCGAATCTATCAGCCTCAAACACTTGGCTCAGCTGGAATGTTGGTCCTGTTCCATGGCGGTGGATGGGCGCTTGGAGACCTAGACAGCCACGACAATATGTCGAGGTATTTATGTCATCACGCAGCCACGGTTGTAGTCAGCGTCAACTATCGGTTGGCTCCGGAACATCCATTCCCAGCCGGCCTAGATGACTGTGTCACCGCGACGCGATGGGCATTTGATCATGCTGCGGAATTGGGTTCGAACAATGCAAAGCTGGCGGTGATCGGAGACAGTGCTGGAGGAAATTTGGCTGCTGTGGTGTGCCAGCTGTCTCGCCAAACCGATGCCCCAAACATTGCCAAACAAGTGTTGTTGTATCCCTGTGTGGATCTCAATGAAAACGATGCGTTCGCATCAAGGGCGCAGTTTGGTTCTGGAGAGTTTTTTCTATCCTCACAAGACCTCAAGTGGCTGACGCAAATGTACTTGCCAAATGGCGCGGCGCACAGTGATGCGCGGGTATCTCCACTTTATGCACGAGACTTGACCAGGCTCCCAAAGACACTGGTGATTACCGCTGGACATGACTTATTACGCGATGAG
>JAADHW010000311.1 GCA_013151695.1 Gammaproteobacteria bacterium | reverse complement strand
CTTGCGAACAAGAATGGCGCATACAGTGTTCTCCCGAATGGACAAAAGCAGGTTTACGCATGATATAAATAAAAAGCCATTCTCCAACGCCTGGTGCTTTTTTGAACCGATTCACGGAGCAGAATCTATCTCCAAGTCGGCATCCAATACTTCGAGGAATTAGGGTCAAATAATCGTCTTGCCTCCTCTCAATCGATCACTCGGGCTATCGTCCAAAAGGCCAAATAGGCGATCACATACATTGCTTCAAGTTCAGGAGAATATGAAATCACTACTCGATATATCTGTAGAATCGACGCCCTCCAAAATTACTTGGCCTCCGCCGGAAATTGAGATCAACGTGCCGATTCCGCTGGAAGAAATGGTCAGGTCCGCCCAATTGAACCCAATCAAATTTACGAAATCCACTCCATCTTCAAAATCAGTAATTGTATCGTTGCCGTCGGGAGCCCTAAACACAAACTTATCTGATCCAGTCCCTCCTGTTAAAATATCGTCACCTGCATCGCCTCGCAAATAGTCGTCACCATCATTTCCGATGAGCAAATCATTTCCATTGCGTCCGAAGAGACGATTGTTTGCTGAGTTTCCCGTTAACTCGTCGTCGTAGCTAGATCCACTGATGTCCTCAACGTCGACATAGAAGTCGCCCTCCGCAAAACCGCCACTGCCCACGCCCGTCGTTAGATTCACCTTAACAAAACTAGTAGAACTGGTGTATCTAACCTGATCGATACCTGCGTCCCCAAAGAAGAGCTCAATTCCCGTGCTTCCGTTGAGCTGGTCATTACCATTTCCTCCATAGAAGCGCGTGTTGCCCGAGCCGCCGTATAGATAGTCATTCCCTTCTCCGCCATACAGAATGTCGTCTCCACCGCCGCTCTTAAGCGTATCTATTCCACCCAAGCCCCTGATTATCTCAGAAGCTGAGGTGCCATTGATTGTGTTATTACTCCCGTCTGGTGTCCCAAAACTTGCCAGCGAAACTATTGCGCTTGAGACATCTGCTATCGAGAGGCCTGAACCCTCCACCAAAATGCTACCGGTGGAATATTTGATCAGGATGCCGCCATTTTCAATTGTCAGATCGTAACCTTCATCTAGGTTCAGTGAAATAATATCGGTGCCAACTTCAAAATCTTCAATAGTGTCATTGCCGTCGCCTTCATAAAACAAGAACGTATCTATGCCATTCCCGCCCCATAAATTATCGTCACCTCGACCACCGTCTAGGGTATCGTCCCCATTCCGACCCCAAATTCGATTTGCATTTCCATCTCCTGTAAGAAAATCAGAAGAGGAACTACTATTCGAGCCCCAAAGGTCTTCAATACTAGAAAACACATCTCCTTCAGCGTCCCCGCCAGAAGCAGTTCCAAATAGAAGATTGACGGTAACACCGAGAGAAGAGGAATCGTATCTCAAGCGGTCCTTACCTAGTCCACCAATCAAGATATCTGCTCCAGCGCCCCCAGATAAAATATCATTGCCGTCACCGCCATCTAGGGTGTCGGCACCCTCTTCACCAAACAGAGAATCGTTACCACCGTTGCCATCAAGCTGATCGTTGCCGTCGCGACCCCATAGAACATTTACGCCGGTGTCGCCCGATATGACGTCATTATAATCTGAACCAACCACCCGCTCGATTCCGGTCAATACATCTCCTTCGGCCCAGCCTCCTGAGAACATACCGCTCTCCAAATCCACAGTGACCGCCGCAGTAGAATTATCATAATAAACTGTATCGACACCATCATCACCCATGACTGTCTCTGACCCGCTATTCAGGTATATCTTGTCGTTACCTGCGCCCGCTGAAACAATATCATCACCACCATTCGTATAGATTTTGTCATTTCCCTCGAATGCAGAAAAATATTCGTTGGAAGCAGTGCCTGCTAAGATGTCGTCGCCGGAACCGCCGAGGATCGGTAGGTTGTACAGAATAGGATATGCAGCTTCCAAGACAGGTGTAGTGGTAAAGCGGATATGATCAACGGGGTTTGAGGTTCCGTAGGTAATTACAAGTTCATTCGTCATGGGATCTAAAGAAATCGAAACACCACTTGGAAGATTTTCAAAGTCACTGACAAGAACACCGTTAATGTAAAGATAGTCTAAAGTTGGGTTAAAATCCTCAACGATATCTTGCCCATCGCCCTCAACAAAAAAGAAACTGTCGCTTCCATTCCCGCCGTTTAGTGAATCGTTTCCACTATTGCCGTACAAATTGTCATTTCCATTGCCTCCAAGAATCTGGTCATTGCCGGCTCCGCCGAAAATAGTATCCGCTCCCTTGCGACTATTAATAACATCGTTTCTTCCTCGACCAATAATGGTATCGTCACCGTCGCCAACGTAAGTGATTTCAACTCGAGCTATTGACCACGCCTCTAGGTCTATAGTTACTTGGTCTAGAGTGAACATTGCGCCGTCAGAAAAAGTCAGAACTGGTTCCGCGTCCGCGTTCTGGCCACCACCAGTACCGCCGCCATCCCACAACAGGGTATACGTCATGAAAAACTCACCGGTCCCGGGAATGCTGGACAGGTCTAGATCAACATTGTTCGCCTGCACCCCGCTTCTTTCGGATGCAAAGAGAACGAGTCGGCCGAAATCGCCATTAGTTGCTACATTTGAAAATCCTTGGATATCAATGACGCCTTGTATCGACCAATCTAATGAGGCGGTAAGGCCGACAAGGCTTTCGCTCATCATTTTGAACATTTCACCGGCGATAGACAGATCATCGCCGTTCCAGTCTGTGAGAGCCGTATTCTGGACACCAGAGAATGAAAGGGGCCAAATCTGAGCTGAATCCACGCCGTGGGTAACCATTTCGTAAAACATTTCGACCAACATGGAGGCTTGCTGCAATCCGCGATTATTTGCATCATCGACGCCGGAGTTATTGGCTCCAACAATCATGCGTGTATCCCATTCTGTGATGTAACTTTTAATATTTCCGATTAGTTCTTTCCAGGCAGCCAATTGGTCAAAGACAAATTCGTTATCATCAACGTTTTTTGTGCCGCCATCTGGGTCATCGAAGCCCTGAGATTGATAGTAGTGAATTGTAACACCATCTATCGCGCTGGCTGCGCCAGTAATATTGCCTATCGCATCGATTATGTCCTGATTCTGGGCAGCAGCAGTTCCTTGGCTTTCGATTATGTAGGAAGTTGCTCCACCAGGATCTTCCTTAAATACATAATTATTTGAGTCGTAATATACCGTATTTGTTAAGTTTGGAGAATATGCTCCTGCTGCTGATAGGCTTTGGACGACAATATCAGGATTGATCGAAATCTCATTTCCTGGATCATCAAACATGACCTGAATAGCAACGGCCAAGGTTCCCGCAAGTTTACCATACTCACTAGCTGTCATCAATCCTGAGCCCCAGAATTCATTGCCTAGCTCAATTGCATTGATTGACACACCCTTAGATTCTGCCTCTACGATAGCTTTACGGACAAATTCCACTGTTGCTGAAATGTAACCCGGGTCAATAGTTCTATTCCCATAAGATTCCGAAATAAACGCTTGTGCCGCCGTCTCTGTGAATCCACCCGATGTAGGAACAACGATGTTGACATCGGCTCCCAATTCCGCAGCTTCATTGAAAAACGTATCCAGTGGCACCAGATTCTCGGTATTTCCTTGGAAGGTACCTTGGGTGTTGTAAGGATTTTCAATATCAAAATATTGTTCGGTAACTGATCCACCAGGATAGCGAAGTGTCGTTACGCCCAGTTCACTTACGTTTGCGGAGAGAGTCGAGCCAGCATCATCAAAGGTTTCATCCGTTATGAGAAGATTGGCACCAAAGTGATTTCCGGTAATTTCAACCGCCTGTATTGTTGCTAGATTGTCGGTTTGATCTTCAAGTAAATAAGGCATGCTGGTTCCCCCAAAAAAAATTGGACTAAGGAAATCAGTACATATCGAATGGTGGAGAAAACTATCTCAAAACAACTTGTTAAATCTCTAAACTGGGTACCCACCCGTCGAACTAACTCGTAAAAAAGGCCCAAAGGTTGCAGGACAGTAAACAATTAGATGTCCAAAAAGAGCTCTACACTGTGCTAGACACAACTTGCATACAGAACTTCTGCCACCTTAGCGCGATTATGTTGCTCCTCACAATACCTAAATGGACAAATCTGGGTAAATAACTTGATCTGTGCGAGCACATTATTGAATCTTGCACTGAATAGTCCGCAAATTTCAACCGCCTAACCGCCTGTGGAAGTCCACGTCTTTGACCTCGGCTTTTTGGTAAAATAAAAGTTAGTTTTGGAGGTTGACCCAAGAATAGAGAGGTAGATGTTGCCAAGTAGGTGGCGACAGAAGAACGGCTGAAGCGACTGTAGGGATGGCTGCGCGAACAGCAAGGGTTGGAATAAGAAGTATTGCAAGCAGACCACGGCGTGGGGCAGGTTTTGCGCGATGAAGAATTCGCCTGCGCCAGTCATGCTCGACGTTTGCTAGCCACCGCTGAAGCTAAAGACAGCCTGCATCGAATGGAGCGCAATTCGGGTGTGCGCCTCGGGGCGTTCTTGGTGGGATGTTAATCCACTCTATCCTTGCTTTCTTCAAAAGCAGAACCGAGAGACTGTTGTTCTAGCGGGCTTTTTTTGACAGGCATGGTGCAACTCCACGGGCTACGACTTCTGGTCGCCCCTTTCTTTTCGGGCTTAACTTCCTAAAATACCTTCGCTTTTGAAGAAAGCGCGACTCTCACCCCGCAACCCAATGATGAGCCAGAACCAGCCGACCGTGGAGGCGTGGAATCGCGGCTTGGCCGTGGGCCAGAAACGGGCCTTTACGCTGGCCGAGATTGCCCAAATCGAATCCCATCTTTTGGTAAAACAGAACTGGCACGATCTGGCCCTACTGGCCTTCGGGCTGGACACCATGTTTCGGGCCAGCGACTTGCTGGCCACCCAAGTCTGGCAGGTACAAATTCGGCAGGGGACTATCCGCAGCCTGATTGCCCGTCGCCAACAGAAGACGGGGCAAGCGGTGTTTCCGGCTCTGACCCAACCCACTCAGCACTATTTGGCCAAGTGGTTAGTGGTGGCTGGGAAGCAGCCAGAAGACTATCTGTTCACCCGCCACAAAGCTGCCGACGCCAAGCCCATTTCCCGTTCGTACTACGCCGACTTGGTCAAAGGCTGGGCCGAATTTTTGGGACACGACGGAGCCGAGTTTTCCAGCCACTCCATTCGGCGCAGCAAACCCAGCCATATGTACTGGGCGGGGGAGGACATCGCACTGATCTCGC
>JAADHW010000306.1 GCA_013151695.1 Gammaproteobacteria bacterium | reverse complement strand
CGGCCCATGTTGTTGCTTTTTTTCCATCCAGAACGCCTGCTTCACCCAGCAATAAAGCTCCAGAACAATTACTTGCCATCCAAGATGCTGACTGACTTTGCTTTTTGATGTATCGAATGAGCTTTTTGTTCTCCAAAAAACCATCCATGTTATAGGCACTAGGAACAATAAGAACATCAAGCATGATGTCATCGCTAATTGTCTTATCTGCGATTATCCTTAGCCCTTCTTCAGAAACAACTTCTTTATTATCGGAAGTTGAAATAATCACCACTTCATATGACGAAAACCAAGCCTTTTTTGTTGCCGCTCCGAACACCTCAATAGGAGCAGTTACATCGCTGGTTAAAAAACCATCAAAGACCAAAATACCAATTTTTAATGCTGCAGCATTAGCAGAACTCATAATGAAGAAGACTAAACCAAAGATGGCCAGTATTGAAAATCGATTTACTTTTCGCATTCTTATTTTGCCTTTTTATGTTAGAGCAATAACGTCAAGATAAGTGGTCGGTTTTGTTGAGATAACTGTCTGGTTGAGTCTAAGCGACCAACTTTTGTTTGCAGATTTGTTTGTCGTCTTCCGATGTTTACATCGACGTTCGACCACTCCACATCTAACCTTGAAGCGTTCGTTGTGTATTATAGTTTACTAGCCACAAGCCTCGACATCGAGCTTCTTACGTGCAAGAGCCTGGATCACTGTAATCTCCAGCTTTCATTCTATCGCGCACTTTCAATGTGGCGAACATGCCGCCCATTTCAATATTCCCGTGAGGACCTTTGCCGGCCATCATCGCCAGAGTGTTCTCCGGACCTGGATGATGACCCATATCGGTGTGTTCCTGATGTTCTGCCATACCGTAGCACCCCATCGCGAATCTGACCAACACCGATAATTTTGATAATTTCAGCTCGCCACTGAGATTTTGATCAGCGGTAAATGTCGTACACCTGGATATGACGGCGAAGGTAATTACAACACCAACTCGCCCGGTGTCCCAGAAAGATGGGAATCATAAATCACCCGTCAATCTGGAAGGTCCTTGGCGTTTGGTACATTTAGGAATGCTAATGGTCATGGGATGAGTGGTCATGTTCCGAAGGTTCCGTGGGTTCAGCAGTTGATTCGTGATGGCCCTCATCAGCCCCATGTTCGTCATCACCGTTTTCTTCATGACTGTGCCCCTCGTTGTGATCACCACTGTGATGACCCTGGCCTTGGGCACTGATCAATAAGGCTTGATAGGCTGCACCATCCATATCAGGGAGCTTGGTCATGAAAGCCACCATGGGCCACAAAGCTTCATCATCATGAGTTGCACCCCAAGATGGCATACCCGTCATTTTGATGCCATTTTTAGTCACCCAAAACAATTCTTTGGCGCTCAAGTGAGCCGCTGACTCTGCTAAATTTGGTGCCGGTGGATTGAGCCCCTGGCCCATGGCACTTAACGCTTCTCCCGGTGCGCCGTGACAACTAACACACATCGCAGCAAAGTCATTGACCCCCGCCTCAACAAGAGATGAATCACTCAGGTCTGGCGGTTCAACGCTCTCAGCCTGGCGTTTCACTGATGCGTGTGATGTTGTCTTTAATAACCATGTGGTTAGACCGTTATGGGGAGTGTTTGCACTAACGTCGTACAGCCCAGAATATGCAAAGCCGACTACACCAACAAAGACGACAGCCACAAAGCCCAACAATGTGATCAATAATTTCATAAATTCCTCCAAAAAATAACGCTGCGTTGACAACAAATCTGTAACAACGGAGCACACACACCAGCAATAGATTCAGCCTAGGTGTAAGTTAAACATTCGCCCGCAGAGCAGCGGGATTTAGTTCAAATAAATTGGAGGTCGGAAAGGCAGTTCAAGTACTGGAGCAGTCAGAAATGGGACCAGATGGTTTGGAGAGCTGGCTTTAACTTCGTATAAAGCCATTCGATCAACAAACGTGTCATCTGCAACCGGTGCAGTAGTCGCAGCGCAGTGGTTTACACAGTTCTCGTCACAGACACAATCCGCACCAGCCATTACCGGACCGCTGTCACTCGCGTAGTTCTGTGGCAGTATCGTTTGCTCAGTCATCTGATGATGGTGTTTGCCGTGGAGGTTTAACGCGAGATCTGCCGTTATTTGGGGACTTGAAGAATGTACACACGGTAAAATGTTAGACCCCCACGTCGGCGCAGACAGGGTTACCACCAGTAAGTACACTAACCATTTCTGCAAACTAGACATCTCCCAAGCCTAACCCCAAGTACCAAACAACACAAACACCCAACCATAGAGGTATAGAAGTATAGAAAGGTATTGAAGTGACCTGAGGTTCTGGACACTGACAAGCTTTATAGCGAAGCTGCCTCAAAGTCCTCTGGGCTGACACAACCGAGGCGGCTGTGTCGACGAATTCGATTGTAGAACACCTCAATGTAATCGAGGGTGTCGGTGCTTCCCAAGCTGCGCGTTTTGTACACGTGTTTTTTGATGCGCGCTTCCTTTAAGCCGCGTTCATCAAAGTGTTTTTGCCATCGCTAGAATGTTGGTCTAGCCCACTCAATCACAAGTACACCAAAAGATGTACCAACTGTCAGGACCAAAAGGTCCAAACACGTTGCGCTTGTCTATCGATACTGGTCTTTACGATAGCTTGTAGGCCACTGATATCCAAAAGAAAATCCCTCAAGTTCCCTTACGTGCGTGCATTTGTTAAAGTCCGGTCACAATAACAGTAAGAGCTGCCCTACCAGGGCGCTAAAATAATGGCAAACTGGAAAACTATCCACTTAGTCGGATTTAGCACCATCGTATGTGCGTCATTGGCATTTGCCGACATTCGTTTTGGCGAGGACGGATTAAGCGGAAACTTCGATAATCTACAGTTGCGTGGGAATTTTTCTGCCAGCCTACAGGCTGCGCAAGTCGATCCAATCGAAACCAATCGCGATGGCAGCGACGTACAGGTGGATGGTTCTGTGCGCCTGTCGTTAGAATATGCCACCGACAGCGCGTTGCTGTTCGGTATTGTTGCGGACATCGATAGCGGCAACAATGAGATCCGAGGCTTTGAGCGTGATGAGTTCTACGCTTACGCAGCGTCAGGGTGGGGTCGAGTTGAGGTGGGTGAAAATGATGGCCCAGGCGACACTCTGTCTTATCACGCACCTGGTACCGGACTTGGTCAAGTGCGTGGCGATTTTGCGCGCTATACCGGCACCGTGGCATTGCTTTCTCCCTTCGATACTCGCGATGCTGCTAAGGTGACTTATCTTTCGCCACCTCTTCACGGCTTTCGTGGGGGCGTATCCTATTCGCCAGAATTCGAAATCAACGAAGATGACCCTGATCGACGGCGACGTCTAAAGCAGCAGGATGTGGTCGAAGTAGCGGGCCAATACAACACTGTAATGCGAGGCACAACCTACGGTGTCTCCGCCGCTTACGTCACCGGTTCTGCAGACAACGTGGCCGACCATCAGGACATCAAAAGCTGGAGTATCGGCGCAGAGATCAATCGCGGCGCCTTAACTGTGGGTGCTGCATATGTTGACCGCGGTAGGTCAAATCTACTGCCCACTGCGGCGGCCCGTAGCGAGTGGAATGCAGGTGTTAAGTGGCATGGCGGCATATGGTCGGTTGCAGCTTCTACGGCAATCACCGACGCGGGCAGAACCGAAATCAGACGTTACGGTGTCGGCGGCACCTATGACATCTGGGGCAATATTTACCTGGCCATAGATGCTGTAATTTACGAAGAAGTCACCACCAACGCCGCAACCCTCGATGGTTTTGTCAGCATAGTAGAAATTGGTGTCCGCTTTTAGCACCTGCCCTAAGGAACACCCTACCTCACCGTAAAAACAAGCAAAACCGATGATCAGTCGGCTTTATTTGTAGGTGATGGAATAATTACCCGTACTGCATCGTTATCTCAGCAAGGTTGGGACAGACCCCCAGCCTTACCTCAATTACGGAGTGCGAGATAATGACAATCTTAGACGAGCAGCGCTTAGAGGCCGCCAAACAGGCTTTTTCGACGCGCCGTGTCCCCAAAGCCGCAATCAGAGGGGTTAACAGCGCACGTCGTAAACCTCATCCTGGTGACGTTGTGCTGGCGCGCGTCGAAGAGATCGGTCGTTTGCGACGGGTTGAGCTGCCCACCGGTCGCAAAAGCACCCTCTATGAAGGTGACGAATTAATTCTCACATACGGTAATCGTTATGCTCCTGACGCGTATGAGGCGCTCATTCCAAATGACCTTGGTCCCTGCGATTTAGCCGCGGCCGGCGGGCTTGCAAGCCACGTAGTGGAGACTAATCTGTCGTTTGCCGATGAGCAGCGTCGGCCAACAAAGTTGATACCTGTTGGCCTTTGTGTTGGCCAAAATGGTGACGTTCTGAACTTATCTGATTTTGCTATCTCCGCGCCCACCAGCAGTGCCAGCAAAGCCCCGGTCATTACGGTGTTCGGCGCCAGCATGAATGCTGGGAAGACAACCACAGTTGCCGGCATCATTCGCGGTCTAACTCGTCTCGGCAAACGCGTGGGTGCAGCTAAGATTACCGGCACGTGTTCCGGCGGCGATTTGTGGAAATTCCACGATGCGGGGGCTTATCGGGCCTATGACTTTACCGACGCCGGTCTAGCGACATCCTACAAAGAATCCCTCACAACGGTGCGCACCCATGCGCACAAATTGGTGAATCGCCTCAATGCAGACGGATGTGATGTCATCGTGGTTGAAATTGCCGACGGCCTGCACCAACAAGAAACTGCCGCATTACTACAGGATCTATCGTTTCGCGCGTTAGTTGATCATTGGGTTTTTGCCGCTGACAACGCTTCCAGTATTGCCATTGGCATGACAATAGTTAATACCTACAATTTGACAATTAGCGGCGTGAGTGGATCCGTAACCGCGTCGCCGCTGGCACTGCGCGAAGCAGAACAGCTCACTCAAGCACCTATCTATTCACTCCAAGAGTTAGAGCTTGGACACGCCATTGAGGGGTGGATGGACCATCAAGTACTTGCCCTTCCAGTATTACCCACTACCAAAGAAGCGCATCAGCTGGTTGCTATGTAAGCCCTACTATGACCCAACACGAACTAGAACTACCGGGTCTTTTCGACGGCGGCCGCAAGACTGCCTTTGTTGGGCTCATGGCGATTGCGCTTGGCGAAGTATTGGCCCAAGTAGCCAGCGCCGCTATGCTCAAGGCGGTGCTTATCGGTGTTGCCTCCGGACCCGTAGCAGCGCTCACGCTTGTAGTCACTGGCGGGTTTGCGGCGGGGCCTAGCTTGGGGCCGCAGTGTAGTGGGTGAACGTTTCGGTCATACCTACGTCAATCACGTACGCCGCTATCTTGCACATCAAGCAATTGCCGTCGCAGGTGCTGGCGGGCCCGGTCGTTTTGGTACCGTTGCTATGCGTATGACAGGTGATCTGACAGCAGTTAAGGACTGGGCTAATAAGGGAGCTTGTGGTGGGGTCGCGGGTAGCTTTGGCCTACTTGGTGGATTGACGGCGGCCTGGCTTGCCGCCGGTCCCGCCGGTTTGTTGGCAACCTTGGCAGGTCCTATCCTAGCCGTGTTGATCTTTGCCGCATGCCTAAGACCTCTACATGACAGGGTGCGTACTCGACGCCGAGATAAGGGCCGATTGTCAGCAAAAATCGGAGACCTGCTGCTAGGTGCAGCTCCCAGCGCTGCATACGCAGCGGAAAAACGCGCCATCAAGCCGGTCAAGCGAGCCGGCGAAGCGGTACTTGAAAGCGCTTGTCGCGAGACAGCGCTAACAACATTGATGATGGTCCCTGCGCTGCTGACTTTACCCCTCGGAGCCGCTGCTGCCATCATACTTTCCGGCTACGGGTTATCGCCGACAGATGGCGTTGCCGGCTGGGCTGCACTCCTATTTGCCCTCACCCTAGTAGCACTTTCACTAAGTTTGCTGGCTACCGCTGTGGTGCAGATCGTCGAACGCAGCATAGCCGTAAAGCGCTTACATAAATTGATGCATCAAGCTCGCGAGTTGCCTGCTGCAACACCACGTGGCACTCAGCGACTGAAACCTGGGGCCGCTGTAGCGCTTTCTGTGGATGGCCAGCCCTTGTTAGAAGCAGGTGCTCTAGCTGTGCGACCGCGCAATAAAATAAACCAACAACTTCCCGCGCTGCTGCGCGGTGAAGCGCAAGTGAGTATGGATGGGCAACCCGCAAGCGAGTTCTACCCTGCTGACTGGGCTCGACGCATTGCCTATGCCGGACCCATGCGGCCACTTAAGCGTGGGACCCTGGTTCAGATTCTCGCGGCCAAACGCAACGCTGGCCGCGCGCACGCGGAAAGTGCACTGCTTGTTTGTGGGCTTGATATTGAAATGATCGATTCGGAGGAAATCATTGATCCTGGCTCACCGGATATGTCGGAATGGACGTTGGCCCGGTTGCGCCTTGCGCGGGCGCTTGCTCATCGCCCCCGCGCCCTCGTGATCGATGACCCTTGGTTACTTGCAGACAACCAATTAACCGCGCGGGTGATGGCCCACTGCCTGGAGGCAAACATAAGTCTGCTTATGGTGTCCGAAACCGACGACTGCACCGACATGACTGTATCAGCGGTGCAACTGCATAGTTTTTAAAATTTTTTTCTACGAGGCCAACATAATGAAATATCTTCTTCCAACAACTGTAGTCTTTTTGACACTGTTACTATTTAGTCAAGTATCGGTTGCTGAGACTAAATGGGTAAAGGGCAACGGCGTTACCCACGAGTGGTCAAAACTGCGGTGGCTAAAAGCCTCCGCCAAGTTGCACTACGATACAGTCAACTTCAGCGATGACGTGACAGCCCTTAAAGATGATTCGGACTTTCGCCGCGCGCGGTTTGGCGTACAAGTCAATATGGACGATTGGCGAGCGCGAGCCGACTATGATTTTGGTGTCAGTGAAGGATGGAAGTTACTCTATTTGCAATATCGAGGGTTTGACCGCACACGAGTCACCGCTGGAAACCATCTGGCACCAATGTCGATGGAAGATTTGACGGGATCGAACAATCTCATCATCCCAGAACGTTCGTTGGCCAGCGCTTTGAGTCCGGGTTTGTTGACAGGGGTGTCCATTGGCACGCGTGGAGATCACTGGACATTACGAGGAGGCTATTTTGGGGATGAGCTCAGTGATCTAGATCGTCGTCGACTCCAAGGAAAATCTGTTGTTGTCCGCGGCACATTCGCACCGGTTGCGACCAAAGGAAAGACGCTACATTTTGGTGCTTCTTTCGAATCTCGCGATGTGGACACCAACAAAGGGGTACGAATACGGACGCGTCCAGAGTCCCGCGTAACAGACGTTCGACTGATTGATACTCGAGTACTCAACGATGTTGACCAAGCAACCACCTATGGGCTTGAGTTTGCAGCTTCTTACAACTGGTTAGCCGTTCAAGCTGAACATTTGAACATGTCACTGGATAGAGAACTCACCGCAGATGCAGATCTCACCGGCAACTATGTCGCCATTATTGCAGCGCTCACTGGTGAGCGAATACGATACAGGAGAGGCAGCGGAACATTCGTAGGTGTTCGTCCTAAATCAAATTGGGGCGCCCTGATGTTGTCAGTTCGACGCAGCATGTTGGATCTCGATGATGCACCCGTGCTGGGAGGCGAACAAACTCAACAGTCAATCGGCTTAGCCTGGCTTTTGAGCGATCAATTTTCCGTTCATCTCACTTATTCTGACTACGAAGCTGCACCAAACCGAAATAACATTGACGAGGACGGGCTTGGACACTCAGAGTGCGACTGCAACTTTAGCCATGCTCATCTGGTAAGACGTAAGCGCCTCGTTTGCCCCATTGTTGGCAACGGTGTTGATCATAGTCGTTTGAAGTAAATTTCGGAGGAGATTATTGTGATCCCTGAAAACAAAATAGTTTTAGATAAACAAAACCAATCCACTCAACCTAAGCGCAAACCGCATTTAGAACCATTGCCTACTGGTTCATGGAAGCAATATGAACTTATTAAAAGCGGTGTTGATCCAAAAGAATTACTAGATGAGATTGCCTCGATTGAAGGGGCTTGGGATATTCAAAAAGGGCGCCAGGATAAAATCGCGGTGCAGCGTGAGGCAAAATCTATTCCCATTCGCGGCTTACGTAAGTCCAAAATTGCAGGGCGCGCAAAGATTGATGTCCATGAATCGCGTTATACGACCATTTCAAAAAAGCTCCCTCGCGTGTGTAATTTTCTGGAAAAGTTCGCGCAAGATTGGGGCGGTGAATTATCCCGTGCCAAGTTAGTCTTGTTGCCACCCGGGAATCGGGTCTATGCCCATATTGATCGAGGTGAATATTATTGGGTGCGCGAACGGTTCCACCTAATCCTACAATCTGGCGAGCAAGGCAGTTGGATGCTCACGGCTGACGAAGAAATTCGCATGAAAACGGGCGAATTATGGCGATTCAACAATAAGGGCATGCATGAGGCGCGTAATGACAGCGAGGTTGATCGCATTCATTTCATTTTCGATCTGCGGCCAATCCGTCAATGAAAGGAATGGCTGATTAAAGCTAATATCCCGGCAAGATCAAGGCATGCATTACAGGTGTGTGCTTTTTGTGTCAACACGAAAACAAGATCGCGATGAAGTACGCAAAGCTGGCATCGGCGCAGGTGAACAATATCGGCTACCATCGCTACCCAACCCTTAAGGTTTGAGCCGTCATAGGTAGCGCCGTCGTACCCCATGATTTTTTTGCAGCCCGCGTATTGCCGACAAAGGCACATTCTTATTTGTTGTCTTTTAACAATTCTAAGGCGCAGCCGAATGTTCACTCGCTCTTAGGACCCGGTTGGGGTACTTGTTTAGCTCTAACGGGGTGGCTTATGCAGGTGGGTGGCTTGCGAGTTATCTCTGTGCAGTTAACAGTGCAAAAAGAACTGGTGAGAGCCGACCGGTGGTTGGTAGGCGATGGTCCGCTTGGTAGGCTAACAAGGCCTTATGGCTAGTGGCGCCCCAAACTCCGTCGGCATTGCCGGGGTTGTAGCCTAGTCTTATCAACTCCTGTTGGGCGGCGCTGTGTTGCGCAGACTTATTCATGCTGGCATAAGCCTCTAGGTTTTGGCGGAAGGAAGCTGGGTCTCCCCAACCGCTTTCGAGACAAGGGCGATAATCGACCTCATAGTAGTTGGCCACGTGCACTAGAATTGCGGCCTCGGCAATTCTGCGCTGAGCCAGTTGTGGACCGTCAGCCCAGCGACTATCGAAGCCGATTTCAGCGTACTCATTACCGTTCTCAACCAGCAGCCTGGCTTCAATCCGGCGCGAACCGAGCATAACGCCGATGGCGGTAGAAAATATGACCACCCCATCTTGCAAGGATACAAAATCACCTGCGATGTAGTCGAAGGCTTGAGTGTCTTTGAGGTTCAAACGCCCCCTCAGCCAGCTGAGATCCAACAAGCCACCGGAGCGGCGCAGCAACTCATCATCTTGAGTCCATGCTCCAGCAATTGTCAGCGCCGGTCGCTTGTCTGTTCGTCCTATTGTTGAGCGCACTCGGGGAGTTTCAAGCTTAGAGATCGCGGTATGTACTAACCATTCTCCGGCCTGACTTAACCTCGAAGTGTCATTCAATCGCGAAGGAATTGTGCGGTCGCGAATTCTGTCAACGTCGATAAGCACAGGTTGCAAGGCCGACTCTTCAATAATGGAGCCAAGACATTGCAGCCCGAAAGAATGTTCCGTGACAACGGGTGTTACTTCCGCCGCGCCATTAAAAATATTTGGTGTACTACGCTCGAGGGTACTACACGCACTAAGACCAACTATTGTTACGGCTATGAGTGTGGTTTTGAAACTCCTGTGCAGACCCATGGGGTTCTCCTGTGTCAGCTGCCTGTTCTGTGCAGATAACGTATGAACCCCGGCATATATTCCGTCGCTTCCTGCTCAATTTTCGCAGGCCCCTAGATTCCAGTTGTTCTCTATCAAACAGGCCTCGCGATTCTGATCAAATCCTGGCAATGCGCCCATGACGTAAAGTACTTCATCAAGAGCTGTCGTATCTAACCCGGAAGCCAGCTGATAGCTACCGGCTGATGCCGTAGTCGTAGACGCTGCGTTGGCAATCAACACTTCCACACGCCAACCGTTGTCCGTGCGGCACGCGATACCGGTCATAAAGTAATCATTGTGTCCTGTTTCATACTCGCGACAGATCGTGCCGGAGCTTGTGCTAAACGTCTGGATAGATTTGAAGCTTCCGCCATCAAGCGTCACCAGTTGAGCAGAAGGTGTGTAATCCAGCACTTTGGCTAACGGCTGTTCAGCGCTAACTAGCCCAGCGTAGGCCATTGAATTGCCCATGCCAGGCATGTCTTCACCGTCATCGAGTGTTATACCAAGTAAAATGCCTATTGACAGCACGGTGCAGGCAGCAACCGCTTGCTGCCACCCACCCTGCCAGAATGTCTTGGATTGTCGTTTTCTTGCATTATCGAGAGATAAGATGTTTACCCCGCCATCTGGTGCAACGTGACTTGGGTCGGCGTTTAATACCAGCGCCGCAAGATGTGCGGGGACTGGTTCGTTTACGATGTGGTCAAAGGCACCTTCGAACACCGTTTTGCTCTCAACATAGATGTCCACTTCGGACTGTAGGGCTGGGTGCGTGGCGACAAGCTCTGCGAGTTGATCAGCTTCACGAGGAGGCAGTTCGCCATCCGCGTAGGCCATGAGTTGTTCAGCAGTGACGCCATCTGGCCAATGGGTTGTTTCATTTGTCATTGTGCGGCCTCCTTTAAATAGCTGACAAGGGTTTTACGTGCCCGTGACAAGCGGCTCATGATTGTGCCGATGGGAACATCGAGCGTGTCCGAGGCTTGTTGGTACGAGTAACCTTCCACTAGCACCAGTAAAATCAGTGTGCGCTGGTCTTCCGACAATATGGCGAGAGCACTGTCGACGTCGCGCGCCACCACCGCTTGTTCTGCATTGTCTGCACCCGCTCCATTTGGTAAACGATCAATGGCTTCCATATCCAGTGTTTCCTCGCGCCGTGCCGCCTTGCGGCGTTCATCCAGAAAGCTTGTCTGTACAATTCTGAACAGCCAACTATCTAACCGGGTGCCTGGTTCAAATTGGTGCAAGCGTGTTAACGCTTTCTCTAACGCCACCTGCACCAGATCATCCGCGTCCGCAGCGTTTCCACACAAACCCCACGCAAATCTACGCATACGTGGTATTACGGCGACTATATTTTGCCGCAGGTCAGTTTGGTCGGCCATGAACATATTTCCTAGATAACGCACCTGCGCACGAATTTATTCCATTCGAGCTGAACCACAACAGAATACCACTGAAACTCGACCCTACCAGGGAATAAGCTTGCCTGTTCGAGCGTTGTTAAGGACACTCTGTGTTAACACAAAGAGGTCATGATGAAACGCCTGCTCACTTCTGGAATAGCGCTAATTTTAAGCCTATCTACGGCTATTGGAACGGTCTTGCCGGCTGTGTATGGATCAGGCCGTATGTTCATGAGCGTGGCACTTGTAACGCCAGTGATATTTGTAAGGACTGTCAGTGCTCAAGATGATGACGAAGATGATGATGACGATGACGATGATGATGATGATGATGACGATGACGATGACGATGATGATGATGATGACGATTTTGATGACCTAGACGACGATGACGACCTCGACAGCGAGGACTTTGACCTAGACGTTGATGGTTTCGATGATGGAGACTTAGACGCTGATGATGATGATATCGACAATAGTTCAGATGACGACCTAGACGACCTAGACGACCTAGACGACGATGATGATGATGACAATTACGATGACGACGGCGATGACGGCGATGACGGCGATGATGATTTTGATGACCTAGACGACGATGACGACGATGACGACGATGATGATGATGACGACGATGATGATGATGACGATGATGATGATGACGATGACGATGACGATGACGATGACGATGACGATGACGATGACGATGACGATGACGATGACGATGACGATG
>JAADHW010000375.1 GCA_013151695.1 Gammaproteobacteria bacterium | reverse complement strand
TTCGATGTGCTCTTGATTGTTTTCATCCTCCTAAGTGTGGCCGCTATCATGGCCGATTCAGTCGATTGGATTCACGCGGACTACGGCTCTTGGCTCTATGCGATAGAATGGTTCTTCACCATCGCATTCACCATCGAGTATGCGCTGCGTTTGTGGTGTATCAAAAATACCCGATCTTATGCACTGAGCTTTTACGGGATTGTCGACTTACTCGGAATCATTCCTACTTATTTGAGTTTGTGGATAGTCGGCAGTCAGTACTTATTGGTAATTCGAGTGCTGCGCGTACTGCGCGTTTTTCGCGTACTACGCATGGTTCGATATGTGGGCGAAGCCGAGCTCATCGCTCAAGCGTTAGCCGCGAGTCGGCGCAAAAAAAATCACTGTTTTTGTCAGTACGGTACTGGCGCTGGTGGTTGTCTTTGGCTCCTTGATGTATGTCGTGGAAGGCGGGGCTGATGGACATTTTACCAGCATCCCCACTAGCATCTATTGGGCCGTGACAACAATGACCACAGTGGGTTACGGCGATATTGTCCCGCAAACAGCCTTCGGCAGGGGCCTGGCATCGATCATTATGATTATGGGGTACGGCGTCATCGCAGTACCCACTGGAATCGTCACGCTAGAACTCAATGAAGCCAATCGACGACGCGCCAATACCACAACCTGTCAATCTTGCTCAGCAGAAGGACATTCACGGGAAGCGGCATTTTGCTGGCGCTGTGGAGTGCAATTGTTTAGAAATCAGGACCCGGCAACAGACACTCCATCCGCTACCGACAAACAGGGATAATTCAGCATATAACGGTTTCCAGCCAGAATTATCCATATCTAGTTGTTTTTGTTGGGAGTTGGGCTTTGTTTCAGGCAGAATACGCCCCCCGAAAATCACGCCAGATGTTTTTCTATGAGCCTAAATACATTTAATGCAAAAAAGACCCTTTCTGTAGGAAACAAAGTCTACGAATACTACAGCCTGCCTGATGCCCAAGGATTGGGGGACATTTCGCGTTTGCCAATTACGCTCAAGATCTTGTTGGAAAATCTGCTGCGTTTTGAAGATGACAACAGCGTTAAAGCCCAGGACATTAAGGTCATCAGTAATTGGGTAGCTAATCCACCGGCGGCCGAAGAAATAGCCTATCGTCCAGCCCGTGTACTGATGCAAGACTTCACTGGTGTACCAGGGGTTGCGGATCTTGCTGCCATGCGCTCGGCGGTTGTGGATGCTGGGCTCGATGCGGACATTATTAATCCATTGTCGCCCGTGGATTTAGTCATCGACCATTCGGTGATGGTGGATAGTTTCGGTACGGATCAAAGTTTTGAAAAGAATGTGGCTTTGGAAATGAAGCGCAATGGTGAACGCTATCGTTTCTTACGTTGGGGGCAAACTGCATTCAATAATTTTCGCGTGGTACCGCCGGGTACCGGTATTTGCCATCAAGTTAATCTTGAGTATTTGGCGAAGGTGGTCTGGACCAAAGAGGAGGACGGCAAAACTATTGCCTATCCAGATACCTTGGTTGGTACAGACAGCCACACCACGATGATTAATGGTTTAGGGGTGTTGGGCTGGGGTGTTGGTGGCATCGAAGCCGAGGCAGCCATGCTCGGGCAACCTATCAGCATGCTGATTCCCGAGGTTATCGGTTTTAAGCTATCCGGAAAAGTGTCTGAAGGCATCACCGCAACAGATGTGGTGTTGCTGATTGTAGAAATGCTTCGTGCCAAGGGTGTGGTGGGCAAATTTGTTGAGTTCTATGGAGACGGGTTAGATAACTTGTCTCTGGCCGATCAAGCCACCATTGCCAACATGGCACCTGAATATGGGGCAACCTGTGGTTTCTTTCCGATTGACGCTGAGGCGATTAACTACCTTAGGTTAACCAATCGTGATCCTGACACCGTGGCGCTGGTTGAAGCCTATGCGAAAGCCCAGGGCATGTTTCGTGATGCAGACTCCGTAGAGCCAGCGTATACCGATACAGTAGAACTTGATTTATCTACAGTAGTGCCCAGCTTAGCCGGTCCTAAGCGACCGCAAGACCGGGTTGCGATGACGGCTCTGGGTGACGCATTTACAGAAGCACTTGAACTGTATGGTCGTAAACAAGGCGCCAGTGTGCCGGTGCAAGGAACGGACTATGAACTCAGTGATGGAGATGTGGTTCTCGCTGCCATTACCTCATGTACCAATACGTCCAATCCAGCGGTTATGTTGGGTGCGGCCCTAGTTGCACAAAAAGCTTTGGACAAAGGCTTAAAAGTGCAACCCTGGGTGAAAACCTCTCTCGCGCCGGGATCGAAGGTGGTGACTGAGTACCTACAGGCTACCAATCTACAAGCGCCTTTAGATGCGCTGGGTTTTAACCTGGTTGGTTATGGTTGCACCACCTGTATTGGTAATTCAGGGCCTCTGCCAGAGCCGGTTTCACAGGCCATCAATGCAGGAGATCTTGTGGTTGCGTCGGTGTTGTCTGGAAATCGAAACTTTGAAGGCCGAGTGCACCAAGAGATTCGTACTAATTGGCTGGCTTCCCCTCCTTTGGTGGTGGCTTATGCCATTGCGGGCACAACCCGAATAAACCTAGCCGAGGAGCCATTGGGTAAAGATCAGCAAGGTAATGACGTCATGTTGTCTGACATTTGGCCGAGCCAAGAAGAAATTCGACAAGTGGTTGACCAAGTTTCTGTGGAGATGTTCGATCGACAATATGGTGACGTATTTACCGGCCCGCAAGCGTGGCAAGACATTGAGGTTGATTCTGGCGGGACCTACGGATGGGAAAATTCCTCCTATATCAAGAAACCACCTTTCTTCTCTGTTGGTGGTGATATCGAACAGTCTATCGGTGTGAACAATGCTCGCATACTGGCGTTGTTGGGTGACTCTGTGACCACAGACCACATCTCTCCTGCAGGTGCCATTCAAGCGGACAGCCCAGCAGGACACTATTTACAACAGTACGGTGTAGATGTTGCCGAGTTCAACTCTTATGGGTCGCGCCGGGGTAATCATGAAGTGATGGTGCGCGGTACATTTGCCAACATTCGCATTCGAAATGAAATGGTGCCTGGTGTTGAGGGTGGATATACCAAACATATTCCTTCAGATGAGCAACTGAGCATTTACGATGCGTCTGTGAGATATGCAGGTGAAGGAATCCCCCTTGTTGTCATTGCGGGCAAAGAGTACGGCACGGGTTCTAGCCGTGACTGGGCTGCCAAGGGAACACGCTTACTTGGTGTGAAGGCTGTCATCGCAGAAAGCTATGAACGCATTCATCGATCAAATTTAATTGGCATGGGTGTCTTGCCGTTGCAATTTAAGGCCGGTGATGGGCGTGCCTCACTAGATCTGTGTGGCGATGAGATTATTGATATCCAACTGCCCGATGGTGCCACAGAAACTACCCGCCAAGAAATTAATGTCACCATCAAACGTGCTGATGGTACTGAACAATTGTTGGTTGTGGACAGTCGTCTAGACACCGATAACGAAATTGCCTATTTCAAGAGTGGTGGAATACTACAATTTGTACTCAACAACTTGGTCGCCGCGGCATAAGTAGGCAAAGCTAAAATAGCTCGAAATTTGTGACCCACCTCGCATTGTGCGGGGTGTTCACAACTATGTTAAAAAATATGTGACTTACGGCTGAGGGGATAGCTTGTCAGTTCGTTTATTGTGCACAACTCAATCCCTGCCGAGAGAGATAAGAAGTGATTAACAGGAATGAATCTCGCCTGATAGCTCAGGAGCGTCGAAATTTGGCCAGTCGGAATGCCAAACCAGCGCAAAAAAAAGCTAAACCAGCCGCGGAAGTACTCGCAAAGAGACCTTAAGCGCGTCCTTGTTCGAGAAGACTTGGGTTCGAGAAGACTTGGGTTTGACAAGATTTAGGCATTATAGAACCGCTTGTTCGCGGTAACTGGCTGATCCTGCTCGAATTTTTTCCTTCATAAGAGCAGGACCTTATTTCTATATGTCCGCCTGAAAACCAGGCTAGCTTTTGATTGGTAAAGCTATTCGGCGTTCAAACCCATTAATTGGGCGGGTGTGAGGCTGAGAGCGGTTACCACATCATTGAAAAACGCTACCTCTCTATCGCTCACGCGGCCATCGGCGTTAACCACGTCTGCCAATGCTTGTGCGATACCTAGCCGGTCACTGGTGCCTAATTTTTTAGCAGCGCTGATCAAATATTTGTCTAAGGGTGCTTTTTCGTAGATCTGAGAATGCGCTGCGACCCTTATTTCCGAAGCAGAGAATTTTTCTCCCGTTCGAGCCAACAAGACCTCTTGAACCTTGTCCACTTCAATAGTCTTTATATTGGTATCTGCCGCTGTTGCACGGGCAAGGGTCATCAGCATAACTTCTTGAGCAAGTTGTGCCTGTTCTTCTGGTGTGGGGTCGGTGCCGCCAAATATCTTTAGCACTCCAGCCAAACTTGCAATACTCATAAGTGTCTCCCGTTGTCGTTATTCATAGTGCCTATTCTTTCGCGATGTACCCCAGTGAGTCAATCTACAGTGTTGATTCATTATTCTGGTATTAATCATCGGTGAATCGTCTGCAGAAGTGAGTTACGCTGGGAATGTTACCTGACTTTAGAGCGAAAGAGGGCAATGATTAGATTCGTATTAATAAGCTACTTGTTGACAATCGGTATGGTATTCATCCCGGTTGCCCCAGCTATGGGCGATGAGGTTGATGATGGGGGCAATAGTACCTTCGCTGTGCCCCGAACCCATTTCGGACATCCAGATTTGCAAGGCATTTGGACCAATGCCACCCTCACCACGCTGGAACGACCGGACGATTTTGATGCACTAAATTTGTCACCAGAAGAGGCTGAGAAATTGCTGAGTGCACGTCAGGCACGCTGGCAAGAATACGAAGATGCTGCTCGCGACGCAGACGGCAAATTGTCTGCAGGTGCTGATGTTGGCGGCTACAACACCTTTTGGATGGATGAGGGGAATTCCCTAGCCATGGTCGATGGCCAATATCGATCATCCATTATTGTTGACCCCCAGGATGGTTCCGTACCCTATTCCTGGTCCGGGCGTTGGAATATGTTGAAGCATGGGTTGCAATATACCCGCTACGATGGGCCAGAGCTGAGGCCCCTTGGTGAGCGTTGTGTTGTTGGGTTTGGTTCAACGGGTGGTCCACCTATGTTGCCTGTGTTGTACAACAATAATTATCAGATCGTACAAAACTCAGATCACGTATTAATTTTTGTTGAAATGAACCATGATGTGCGGACTATTAGACTGAACAGTACTCACCCGCCGCCACACGTAAAAAAGTGGTTGGGGGATTCCATCGGTTGGTGGGAAGGTGATACCTTGGTGGTTGAAACCACTAATTTTCACCCAGATCAGGGCTTTCGGGCTTCAACCAAACATTTGCTGTACGCTTCTGAAAATCTAAAGGTAACCGAATACTTTAGTCGAGTAGATGCTCAACAAATTAAATATTCGTTCGAGATGGAAGATCCGCAGACGTATGACCAAATCTGGCGTGGTGAGATGCCGCTACGAAAAAGTAGTGAAGCTATTTACGAATATGCCTGCCATGAGGGTAACTACGCGATGCAGGGTATTCTTGCTGGTGCGCGGTTGTTAGAAGAAGAGGGCGAAGGTGGTGGTTTCTTGCAGATGTTGGCTTATTGG
>JAADHW010000225.1 GCA_013151695.1 Gammaproteobacteria bacterium | reverse complement strand
AGTCTGTCTCTCGTGCCAGTTCCAAAGCCCAGTTATTGCTTGATCCAGACTTCAAATCAAGTTGGTTACAACGGGATGACTTCTTCCAGTTAGAACTTACGAGATTCTTTTAACCTGTTGAATATAAAAGGTAAATTCTAAGAGAATGGAAACGGTTAATACGTATATTCAAACCCATAGTTGGATCGCGCAGGTCTTTTTGATTGTGCTAGCAACCGCTACCGCACGGTTCATCGCCAAAATATTTTTCAACCGTTTACGTAGACAATTTGAAAAGACGCACAATCTTTATGATGACGCACTGCTCGCCGCCATACGTCCACCCGTGACAATGGCTATTTGGGTCGTGGGAATATCTTTTGCGGCAGAAGTGGTTGGCAAGGAGTCCCAGGCAGAGATTTTCACCTATGTCACCACGCTACGCGAAGTTGCTGTGGTGTGGTTACTCATCTGGTTCTTACTGCGTTTTATTCGCTACGTCGAAACTCATGTGATTGAGCGAGGATATCGAAAACAGCCCATCGATCAAACCACCGCTTCCGCCGTGGGTAAGTTGTTGCGCGCATCTGTGATCATCACCGGAGTGTTGTTGGTGTTGCAAGCCTTCGGTTTTTCAATATCCGGTGTTTTGGCGTTTGGTGGCATTGGTGGAATTGCCATTGGTTTTGCCGCACGAGACATGTTGGCGAACTTTTTTGGCGCTATGATGATTTTTCTCGATCGACCCTTTTCTGTAGGCGACTGGATCAGGTCGCCTGATCGCGAAATTGAGGGTACTGTCGAAGAAATTGGCTGGCGTGTAACACGTATTCGCACATTCGATAAAAGACCCCTTTACCTGCCGAATTCTATCTTTACCAGTTTGGCTGTCGAAAACCCTTCGCGGATGCAAAACAGACGTATCAACGAGACCATAGGTCTGCGCTACGACGATTTTGGGGTGTTGGAGGATATTGTCAGTGACGTCGAGTCAATGCTGCGTTCTCACGATGCCATTGATACAGATCAAACTTTAATGGTTAACCTGGTGAGCTTCGGTCCGTCGTCAGTAGACTTTTTCATCTATTGTTTTACAAAAACTACGGTGTGGACCGAGTTTCATGTCATCAAACAAGATGTGCTGCTGAAGATTGGTCACATCATTGAGTCGCATAACGCTGAAATCGCTTTCCCAACCCAAACTTTACATATTCAGCCCGAACCCGGCTTAGAGCCCACGTGAGCCTAGATCTGTCGAGCTTGGTCATGGCTGATAGCGTGCCATTGCTGGTGCGTAAGAGCATAAGTCAGGCGCAACTGCTGCATTCAACTCAAGAAGTTGAACACGCGGTTGATCAAATGGCGGTGCAACTGACAGTATTACTGCAAGATCAAGACCCGGTGTTGATCAGTGTTTTGCAAGGTGGGCTTGTTTTGGCCGGCATGTTACTCCAGCGCATGGTATTTCCATTGCAGACAGGTTCGATCAGTGTTTCGAGCTACGGCGCAGACACTCAAGCGGGTGAGCTTGAATTAGTAGACGCTCAATGTCCTGAAGTAAGCGGCAAAATTGTCTTGTTGGTTGATGACGTGCTTGATCAGGGACGTACAATTTCAACTTTGGTGTCTTGGTTCCTAAACAAGGGTGCGCGGCAAGTGTTGGTGGCGGTATTGGTCGAGAAGCAGGTACAACGCTCAATTGTTGTGCATGCCGATTTTGTCGGTCTCAAAGTTGTCGATAAATTCCTCATGGGCTTTGGCATGGACTACGCTGGATATGGCCGAAATCTGCCCGGTATCTATGCAATAGGGAATTAAGTAGTGAGTAAGCAGCGTCTTGGCCTATTTATTGGCTCGGCCCCCATTCCAGCTGAGGGTCATGTAGTAGATGAACAGGTAGATATGCCTTGGGGGCTTGCTTCACAAACTCCCTTGCTTGTAGATCTACCCAACATGCAATGTGTGGTGATGAAGCGGCATGGGGTGCAGTCAGAATTATCCCCTCATCAAATAAATTATCGCGCCAACTTGTGGTTGATGAAGCAGCTAGGGGTGGGTGCGATTCTCGCAACGCACACTGTAGGTAGCATAGACCCCAATTTATCAGTAGGGCAACTTGTGTTGCCACATAACCTCATCGACTATACATGGGGGCGAAGTGATACCTTCGACGACAAACGGCGCCACATAGAATTTTCTAATCCCTACGACAAAAACTTGCGCAGCAAAATATTGCAAGCTGCCCCCAGTGTTCTTGATGGTGGAGTTTATGCCTGTACCCAAGGACCGCGTTTAGAGACTGCAGCAGAAATATCTAGACTTAACAGCGACGGATGTACATTGGTTGGCATGACGGGAATGCCTGAAGCAGCCCTGGCTCGAGAACTTGACATCGCCTATGCAAGTGTTTGTCTGGTGGTGAACCCAGCCGCTGGGGTTAGTGATAAAGTGATCGATATGACAGATCTACGCAATGCGTCTGTCCAGGGTGCGGCAGATTTATGGCAACTTGTTACCGATCTCGATGCTGTTCTGTACCGTTAGGAAGCCTCTGACTAAGTCTCATGTGCTCAGCGTTTCACACGGGCTCTGTGGCGAGACGCGCTGCGCAGGCAATGTAGGCCACCTTGGCAAGTAGTGCAACGAAGACCACAGAGCCCGTGTGAAGTGCCCTTCGGGAGGAACTGGCTCGCACGCTGACGGCGTTGCCGCTTTTGGCAAGGTGACCTACATTACCAGCAAGCTGCGCCTTGCCAGCCTGCGAGCCAGTTCCTCTGAGCTTTTGAGACTTAGTCAGAGGCTTCCTAATTCCCATGTTTCAATTAGGTCTGCTGGAATTTCTATGGGATCAATTTGTACGAGAATGCCAAATTTCGGATGATCAATGTGATGCAGCTCCCGGCTCCGCATGCGCCGACTGTCGCTTAAATACATGTAGCTGATTTGCTTCGAAATTGCCGGCGCGCGGGGTAGTAGGTGCGCATTTTCGACAATCGCTTGGGGGCGTTCACCCAGGCCATCTGCATGATACCAAAGGGTACCGGATACATGCAGATAACGTCCCACCGTGACCGCCAGGTGGCCTTCAATTTTGTGCATACCTTGTATGGTCATAGGCGACCGAGGTGAATCATCCGCATGGATATAGATAGATTCGGGTGATGATCTTGGCGGCACTGCTTGGCGCCAGCGGCGGTGGATGATTGGCCGCAAGTGATTGCGCCTGTTAATCACCTTGGCCGTACTGTTGAGGGTCAAGGTTGGCATCCATACGTAGCTGGTGGCCGCTAACGTACTTTCAAATTCGCCAAGTGTGTCCATAAACACCTGCCGAGCGTCGGGAATATCAGAGGGTTGTGGTGCAGAATCTGCCTCTTGAGTGGTAGTTTCGGCGCTGAGGTTTGCCTCTTCATGGCTAATTTCTGGATGTTTTGCAGCACTAAGAAGTGGATGCACAGGATCTTGGGTTGCCAGCATCGGCCAACCGAAACATCGCTGCTGCATGCTTAGATCTTGTTGAGGGTAGAATTTGTCGACATTCTGTCGGCTTGTTACTGAGCTGTTGATTGATTGGTTGATTGGTCTAAACAGAACTTGGTTTTCTGTTTGTAATTCTCGCATAACGTGTGGCCAAACACGGGGTCGCTGGGAAACAAGGCTTTCTGAACTGTTTAAGTCGAGCACAGGTAGGCGCTCAAACACCAAGATCTCAACCTCATACCAGCGCTTTTCCAGCAGGTCGATAATTTCGTCTTGGCTGTCCTTCGCGAAGGCGGTGGCGGGGTAGACGAAGGAGACGAATGCGAAGAACAAAAAAATACACGTGACAGACAGAGAATAGGGTATAGATTTTGAATCGGTGATGGAACTCATGCTACTTTAGCCTGGTCTGGGCTTAAGCGTTGTAAAAGTGAAAACGCAAACTCTAGTCGCTCGTCGAAGCTCGGCAACTGCGCTGTGATACGTAGAATTGACGCGCCTTCAAGCTTAAAGGCATCCGACTGTTGCTGCACAAGATTGACAATTTTAAGCGGGTCTACGTTGGTGCGACTGCCGAACTCGATCTTGCCTCGCGCGGTACCCAGGTCAAGTTTTATAACCCCCAAACTCTGACTGGCAAGTTTTAAGCCAGTGACTGCAAATAACCGCTTAAGAGGGTCTGGTAATAATCCAAAACGATCAATGATTTCTACTTGTAAATCATCTAACTGGGTCTGGTTGGAAGCACCACTGATGCGTTTATATAATATCAGTCGGGTGTGAACGTCTGGTAAGTAGTCGTCTGGAATCAATGTGGCGGCGTGTAAGTTAACTTCCTGGCTGATGGATTCTAAGGGTCGATCCAAGTCTGGCTGTTCACCTGCTTGTAAGGCACTGACAGCTCGATTAAGTAAATCCATATACAAAGAGAAGCCAATAGATTCTATTTGCCCAGACTGGTCATCTCCCAACAGTTCTCCGGCACCTCTAATTTCCATATCGTGGGTGGCAAGGGTAAAACCTACACCCAGTTCTCCCGCGGCTTCAATTGCTTCGAGACGCTTAACCGCGTCGGTTGTCATCGCTTTGGGGTGCGGTGTAAACAGAAAAGCGTAAGCTTGACGATGGCTTCTTCCAACCCGACCGCGCAGTTGATGCAGTTGCGCCAAACCAAATTTGTCTGCGCGCTCGATGACAATGGTATTGGCGTTAGGAATGTCGATGCCTGTTTCGATGATGGTGGTGCAGACGAGAACATTCAGGCGACGGTGATGGAAATCTGACATCACATGTTCAAGGTCGCGTTTTGGCATCTGTCCGTGGCCGATGCCCACACGCGCTTCGGGAATCAAACCCCTGAGCTCTTCGGCGGCCAAGTTGATGGTCCGGACTTCATTGTGTAAATAGAATACTTGTCCGCCGCGTAACAATTCGCGACTGATGGCTTCGCGTACTTGGTGTGTCCGTTTTTCTTGCACGAAAGTTTTTATCGATAAGCGTTTTGCCGGCGGAGTGGCGATGATGGAAAGGTCGCGGATGCCACTCAAAGCCATGTTTAGGGTCCGAGGAATAGGTGTTGCTGTGAGGGTTAGCACATCCACTTCGGCACGGAGCTTTTTCAATTTCTCTTTTTGACGCACGCCAAAGCGATGTTCTTCGTCGATGATGATAAGGCCCAGTTCCTTAAAAGCCATGCCCTCGCTAAGTAGTTTGTGAGTGCCGATGAGCACATCAACACGACCATGGCGAGTGTCCAACAAGACCTGATCGATGTCAGTTTGATTACGCAGACGAGAGATAACCTCAACATTCACCGGCCAGTTAGCGAAGCGGTCGTTAAAGGTGTCAAAATGTTGTTGTGCAAGCAGGG
>JAADHW010000350.1 GCA_013151695.1 Gammaproteobacteria bacterium | reverse complement strand
TTCTGCCATCATGGCAATAAATATCGCCATGCCAATTAACCACAGCAATTCGCGAGGCCAACGATACGAGCCATACATCAAGGCCCTATACATGTGTAAGTAGACTACGATGAAGAAGAACGATGCACCGGTGGAATGCAAATAACGTATCAGCCAGCCATATTCCACGTCACGCATAATGTATTCGACAGATGCGAAGGCTTCTTCACCACTGGGCGTATAACTCATGGTGAGCCAAATACCGGTTACCAGCTGGTTGACCAGCATGACAATGGCGAGAACACCAAAGTAGTACCAGAAATTGAAATTCTTCGGCGCGTAGTACTTCGACATATGGTATTCGAAGGTTTCCGTCGCTGGAAAGCGCTCGTCTATCCAGCCCATGAAACCTTTCGATCCGCCCACTTTGCCTGGCGCATTAGTCGGTTCCATTAGGCAGCTCCTTCTTCGCCAATGACAATCACTGTATCCGTCACATATTGATGAGGCGGTACCTCTAGGTTTGTTGGAGCGGGCATTTTAGACCCCACTCTGCCAGCAAAGTCAAACCGAGAGCCGTGACAAGGACAGAAAAAACCACCCTGACCGGTACTCTCATAATTGTCTGTGGCAACAAATTTAGGCGAGCACCCCAAATGAGTGCAAATACCTATATAAACTCCAATTTCTGGCCTTCGAGATCTGGTGGCATTTTGCGCATAGGCTGGCTGTTGCTCGATAACCTCGGAATCGGGGTCTGCAAGGTCAAGAGTATTTGCCTCAAGCGCAGATATAGAATCGGCATTGCGATATACAATAAATACCGGTTTACCGCGCCAAGCCGGTATTGGGCTGAGCAATTCACCTGGTCTTAATTTGCTGAAATCTATGGTAACTGGCGCACCCAATGCTTTTGCCTTAGCACTTGGATTCCAGAACTTAACGAAAGGCACCGCTGCACCGACTACACCAACACCTGCCACTGCAGATGTGGCACAAATCAAAAAGTAGCGTCGATTCGTATTAACGCTAATTTGATCATCGGCGGCGGGGGCTTCATGACTTGCATCGCTGCTCAAGGCATCGTGCTCCCAATTGTTAAACTTATGGCTTGTAAACCGCGCGCGAGTCTATCACAACGCAGACTGATTCCGCGATTTCAAACGCGCTAATTGGCTTGTTTGTTCCCTAATTATCGTTTGGAGAACTGTGGACGCTTCCGCGCTTTACGCAAGCCAACTTTCTTGCGCTCCACTTCACGCGCATCACGCGTGAGAAATCCGGCCGCTCGCATTGGACCGCGTAGATTTTCATCATACTCTACCAATGCTCGCGCAATGCCATGACGAATCGCACCCGCTTGGCCTGAATTTCCACCACCTTTGACGGTAATTTTCAAATCAAGTTTCGACGTGAGCTCGGCAACCTCCAAAGGCTGTCGTACTACCATGCGTGATGTTTCACGACCAAAGAATTCGTCCAAAGACTGCTTATTCACAGTAATCTGACCCGATCCGCTGGCTAAGAAAACACGCGCGGCTGACGTCTTGCGGCGACCCGTTCCATAACTATAGTCGGTCATGCGTTAATCTCCAGGATAGTCGGTTGCTGGGCAGCGTGAGGGTGTTGCGCACCCGCATAGACTTTCAGTTTTCTAAACATGGCTCGGCCGAGTGGATTGCGTGGCAACATACCTTTCACAGCTTTTTCTATAATGCGCTCAGGGTGAGTTTCACGCATGGCTGCAACACTGGTGCCCTTAATACCACCCGGATAGCCACTGTGCCGCCAATAAATTTTGTCTGTTTCTTTTTTACCGGTGACGCGGACCTTTTCGGCATTAACGACAATTATGAAATCGCCGGTATCCACATGCGGAGTATACTCTGGCTTATGCTTGCCACGCAGACGATGCGCTATTTCTGTTGCTATTCGTCCGAGTGTTTTACTCTCTGCATCAACCACCCACCATGCCCTTTCGACATCTTGGTCACGCATGCTTACTGTTTTCATTCTGTGCCTCTAGCTTCTATAACTATTCGTGCGCGAATCATTTGTGCGCGCACAAAAGTCCCCTATTTTTGGGAGCGCGAATGATAGATTAGCCATCAGGTCATTACAACACCGGTTTGGCCTTCATTTACAGCCAGCTCATGCCTGCTGAAGGGGATGGGAAGCCGCCTGATGGGATCTACTTAAATACTCGTGAGACTGCATCTCCAGCAACCGGCTTTGTGTGCGTTCGAATTCAAAACGCAAACGCTCGCCTTGATAGATACTCAGAATCGGCTCCGCGGCACTTATGATGAGTTTTACGCCATGATCATAAAACTCATCCACAAGGCTTATGAACCGGCGCGCAGCGTCTTCGTTCTTAGTGGTCAGTCTCGGTACGTTACTCAATACAACCGCGTGGTAGATCATAGCCAGTTCAATATAGTCATTTTGGCTGCGCGGACCTTCACACAAATCGGTGAAATCAAACCAAACCACGTCATCTGCTACTTGGCGCGCACGAATATCTCGTCCCTCGATATTCAACATCACTTCAATTTGTGGTTGTTCGGGTGCAAGTGCTTTAAAACTATGGCTCAAACTCTGTTCCGCCGCTGCATCCAATGGCCAGTGGTAAATTTGTGCCTGTTCCAGGGTACGCAGCCGAAAATCTACACCTGCTGCTATGGCATGCACAGATGTGTGTTCATACAAAAGATCAATGGCAGGAAGGAAACGTCGCCTTTGCAGACCGTTCTCATATAACCGCTTAGGCTCAACATTAGAAGTCGCCACTAAGGTAACGCCTAAGCCGAAGAGTTCAGCCATTACTTCTGCGAGGATCATCGCGTCACCGATGTCTGCAACAAAAAATTCATCGAAACACAATACTTGCGTCTCCTGGGCAAATTCTTCTGCAACTTTGCGCAAAGGGTTGGCGGTACCCGACCAACGTGTCAAGCCATCATGAACACGACGCATGAAGCGGTGGAAGTGCATCCGCAACCTGGTCTGGGGTGGCAGAGTGTCATAAAAAAGGTCCATCAGCATGGTCTTACCCCGCCCAACGCCACCCCAAATATACAAGCCCTCGATAGGTTTCTCAGGCTCTTTACGACCCAGGCGTGACCACCACTTTGACAAACCCTGGGGCTTGCGCGGGCGATTTTGCAATCGCTGATATAGATCCTCAAACAAACACACCACTTGCGCTTGCGCGGCGTCTTGAAGAAACTCACCGGTCTCAAGTTTTTGGTGATATTTTTTTGCAGGAGATTGCACGGCGCGGGACTTTAACGAGTCGCTTAATTCAAAGCAATGAAGTTTAATTCCAATTAATGAAAAAGATATGAGCCAGCTGACCAGATTCATACTGATACCCGCAGTAGTGGGGGCATTCCTTGGCCTTGCGATAATTCTGTTACAAGCAACTCAAGCAGACAAACCCGGTTATGCCAGCGCCGTATCCAAAGCAGCTCCAGCAGTTGTCAATATTTACACATCCAAACTTTCTCGAAGCGGCCTGCCTTGTCGCAACCCTAACTATCGAAGCTTATGCGAGCGCTTTGCTGGAGACGCACAAGTTCAAAACTCGCTGGGATCCGGTGTCATTATTCGTCACGACGGCTACATATTGACCAACGAGCACGTCATCAAAGAAGCTGATGAAATTTTGGTGATGTTCGCGAATAACCAAACCGCCATCGCGCAAATTATTGGCAGCGATCCACACACAGACTTAGCCGTGGTTAAGGTGCCTGCTCAAAATCTACCCGTCATTCCACAGCTGAATGGGAATTTGCCAGAGGTAGGTGATGTTGCACTTGCCATAGGTAACCCTTTCGGGCTGGGTCACAGCGTCTCACAAGGCATCATCAGTGCTTTTTCCCGCACTGTGATTACGGACAGTCCATATGACGACTTCATCCAGACAGACGCTGCTATCAGCCCAGGCAACTCTGGAGGCGCATTGATCGACTATGAGGGACGCCTGCTGGGTATCAATACGCTAATCTTTTCACAAACCGGCGGTAATGAGGGCATAGGCTTTGCGATTCCCGCCCGTATTGCTTTGTATGTCATGAACGAAATTGTTGAACACGGTCGTGTGATACGCGGCTGGCTTGGGGTCAGCTTGGCCTTACAACCGCTCGCAGACACAACAACTGGGCTACGCGTAACCCGGGTAGCAAATCAAGGTCCTGCAGACCAAGCAGGCATCAAAGCAGGTGATATTGTATTGTCGGTAAATAAGGTATCTGCCAACAACGCCTATGCCATTACGGATGTCATCGCACGATCTCGCCCAGGTGAAGAAATTCAAATAGAAATTATGCGTAAGCAACAACGCTTTCGCGCCATCGCAGTGGCCGGTGATCTGCCTAACCCCAGTCGTTAACTATTCGTTGGTTGGGCCCTCGCTGCCGCAGCGTCAGCATGAGCTTGAAAACCTTCTGCTGTTGCAATCGGTACGCTGATATCAGCTAATTGCACCGCGCCCCTGGCTGACACACGAATAACAGAGCTGCGTTTTTGAAAGTCATAAACACCTAAGGGAGAGGCAAATCGCGCAGTTCCAAAGGTAGGTAAAACATGCGAAGGACCCATCGCGTAGTCACCCAGCGCCTCGCTGGCCAATGCTCCGCAAAAAATGGCACCGGCATGTTTGATCTTTGTTAAGTACTGATCAGGATCGCAAACATGCAACTCCAGGTGCTCAGGCGCAACCCGATTAGAAATGGCCACAGCTTCATCAAGATCTTTGGTCAAAATCAGCGCACCACGATTCTCCAATGATTTTGCGATGATGTCTTGGCGTTTCATTGTCGGCAGCAGTTTTTGCATGTGATCTGCAACCTCATCAAGATACTCGCGCTGCGTACACAACAGTATCGCTTGAGCAGACGCATCGTGTTCTGCTTGAGAAAAAAGATCTAAAGCAATCCACCGCGCATCTGTGCTGCCATCTGCGATTACCAACACTTCGCTAGGCCCAGCTATCATATCAATGCCCACATGCCCAAATACTTGCCGCTTGGCTGCAGCCACATACGCGCCTCCAGGCCCGACAATTTTGTCTACACGCTATATTGTCTGCGTACCGTAAGCAAGCGCACCAATAGCCTGAGCACCTCCTATGGTGAACACGTTATCCACTCCAGCAATGGCCAGCGCGGCCAATACCATATCGTTACGCGTACCATTTGGTGTCGGCACAGTAACGGTTACCTGTTCTACACCTGCAACTTTTGCCGGCAACAGAGTCATCAATACGCTCGAAGGATAGCTTGCTTGACCACCGGGAACATAAACCCCCACACGTTCTAGCGGAGATATTTTCTGCCCAAGCTGGTTAC
>JAADHW010000334.1:402-5750 GCA_013151695.1 Gammaproteobacteria bacterium | reverse complement strand
TTCTGTTCAACAACGCTATTTGACAATACGTTAACGTTATCAAGAGGATTTACTCATGAAGAAAACTCAACAGGGCTTTACACTTATCGAATTGATGATCGTTGTGGCGATCATTGGTATTCTGGCCGCGATTGCACTGCCGGCTTATCAGGATTACACCGTTCGTGCCAAGGTTTCTGAAGGTCTGGTGATTGGCAGTGGCGCCAAAGCTACCGTCGGCGAAAACATTGCGAGCGGTGCAACTAACTTCTGCCTCGGCGTCAATCAGGTCACAACTGGACGCACAACGCTAAGCTGTACAAATGCCACTGGCGTTCTCTCTCTTTCTGTAGCAGCTGATGCCAACACAACCGTAACCTTTGATCTGGTACCTACCTCTTCATCTACGGGTGTAAACTGGGCCTGCAATAATGCAAGTGACAACAAGTACGTACCATCTGAGTGCCGTAGTTAATTCTACCGTTAGACTTACATGGTGTACTGCCCCCGCCTTGTGCGGGGGCTTCTTTTTTCCGCATGCAACTGGAAAAGAAGCTCTCTCTGAGATTTGATTAATTTCTGAAGTAACCGGCAAGCATAGCTTCCTCAAGAATTTCACTAGTTTGACGAAAGCACCAGTAGAACAACCAGCTTTAAATTCATATACAGAAGAATGTACATATATCCCTGAATTGGTAAGTCAGACTCGGCGTTAGGCGAACATGAAAACACTCGGCTCTCTAAACCTATTAACCTCTTCAGCAATCTATTTCGCTATAGCGCTTCTGATCCATGCCCCTGTACTCGCAGATTACCTTATAGCTCCAGCAGGAAGAGAAGCACTTATAGTCAACACCGCCCTGGCCTCGGCAACTCTGACACTTCAACTACTTTCATATTTCCTCGTAGTGGCCGTGCTGAACTTGTTGCCACTCTTATTAATACAAATCAGTTTCCGCGCAATAAAACCGATGCTAGATAGCGTTGGAATAAGCGCCATATCCTATTTCTCCATTACTTCCTTAAGTTTCTGGGTCGCCGTACTTGTTTTCAACGGAATATACTTTCCACGATCTGCTTTCACCATATTGATTCCATTTGTAGGCGAAGACAACGCGATCATTGTCGGCACAATCGCTTTAGCTTGCTACGTTATACTAGCGATAATTCCTGCTGCAGCGTCCACCATAAAATATTCAGGGACTTTATACAAAAAACCATCATTCCACTTCACCATTGGCGTGGTACTTTTTACATTTATCGCAAAACCTATTTACTCATGGGAAACCAGCCTCCCATCATCAACACGCCCCAATATTATCATTATCGGCATAGATTCTTTATCGCCACTTCACATCGAACATAATCCAGGCAAACTTGAATTCTTCGAAGCCATTCTTCAGAATTCCACCCTGTTCACAAACAACATCACCCCACTTGCCCGTACATTTCCCGCATGGACGAGCATATTAACGGCAAAGTACCCGGTCAACCACGGCGCACGCTTTAACTTGACCCCCTTTGATCTGGTCAAAAACAAACAAACTCTTGCCCATATTCTGAAAGCTAACGGATATACCACCATCTACGCCCAGGATGAACGCAAATTCAATAATATAGACGAGGATTTTGGCTTTGACACTACCGTTGGGCCAAAATTGGGGGCTGCCGAATTCATACTAACCAAGGTGTCCGACCACCCTCTTGCCAACCTGGCCCTGCTACTGCCCGGAAGTAAATATTTATTTCCGTTTATAGCACTGAACCGCGCAGACCATATTCATTATGACCCTGAAAGCTTCGTTGAAGCCACGCTTAAAGCTCTACCTGATAGCAATAATAAACCTGTTTTTCTAGCCACTCATTTCTGCCTTGCCCATTACCCCTACACATGGCGCACTCAAAGCAGAGGAGGTACTGAAAAAATAAAAAATCTGCCTTTAGGCCAACAGCACGCAGACTCTCTTGCATCATTACAAAAACAGATCGACACATTCCTGCAAGGACTGAAAAAACGTGGAAGACTTGAAAACACACTGCTAATTTTTCTATCAGATCATGGAGAGTCACTAGGGTACGATGACGCCCTTTGGGCTGCAAAAAAAGGGAACAGTGACGGAATCGATCCTGCCTCTCCTTTCTACCCGAGAAATAACATATCAGGCCACGGCAACAATATTCTTGACCGAACACAATACCATTCTATTCTCGCATTCAAAGCTTTTGGCGCACTAAAAAGCAGCTTCCCAACCGTTAAATACAATAGCGTTACATCGCTGGTAGATATCACACCAACCATTCTTTCCGCTCTGGATATAACATATCCTGACAATATGGACGGCATCAACCTGATGAATAGAACGGAAAAGATTGAGAGAAATAAGCGCACTGTCATTACCGAAACCGGAATTTCTTTCACGTCTATGCTTTCGATCACCGATCTTGATGAAAGCAGCATACTCGAGGAAGCCTATAAGTATTACACCATCGATCCGGAATCTGCCCGCCTGGTTGTAAAACATAAGTACTTTGAGCACCTTGTTTCAACCAAAGATATTGCAATACACACCGATGACTGGATGCTGGCACTTTTAAGAAAAAATGGGAGCCCGCCTTCCAGCCATGCAGCCATACTCATTCATAAGCCAACAGGCAAATGGACCAATGGCGCAAATAAGTCACTGATTGAGAAAGCGCCCTTAGCACTTCTCGCTAATCAGTTAAAATACACTTATGCTGACGAAATATCCGACTTCCAGGAATCCTGGCCATTTAATTGAAATTTTTCAATATCGGCACATGAAAACTGGAGTCGCGCTTTCCCGAGCACACTAAGACCAAACATGCCAGATAGATGCAGCCTATCGCCTTACCCCAGCAACTCATGGGCAAACTATCTCACCCTCACTTAAATACCCCGAAAGACCGTCTAACCAATAAAGTTTTACTCAAATTTGACGAATATACCCTATAGAAGTGGCCGAGCATCCCGAGTTATGAGCTGTTCGTGTTGACAATTTTTTTGAATTTTTCATACGGAACCGTTAGATTGCTCAATGGATCACGGAAGTCCGTATGAAATAAGGATAATTTTTAGCAATGGCAACATCCAGTCCAATTTCCCAGCTAAGCGGGCTTGCAAAACGCTTGGTATCCGATGGCATGCTGGCCGAAGAGCTCGCATGCCAGGCTCAGGAAAGAGCATTCAAAGAGCATGAGCCTTTCGTCAGTTACCTTGTCAGCAACAATCTGCTGAGTAGCATTTCCATTGCCTCTTCGGCCTGTCAGGAATTTGGTATTCCACTATTTGACCTTAGCGCCATGGATCTCGACAGCGCTCCTGTTTCACTGGTTGATGAAAAACTAATACGGCAACACCGTTCTCTACCCCTTTTCAAACGAGGAAACCGGCTTTTTGTTGCAGTTTCAGACCCGACCAACCTACAGGCACTTGATGAAATCAAGTTCCACACAGGCATCAGCACCGAAACAATCCTGGTAGAGGAAGACAAACTCAGCGAAGCCATTGATAAGGTTCTGGATACTGCCGACACCTCTATGTCGGATCTACTCGACGAGGACTTGGACAACCTTGATATCGAAGGTGGCGATGATATCGACACTGCCAACGACTCGATGGACGCTGATATCGACGATACCCCGGTTGTTCGATTCGTCAACAAGGTGCTTCTGGATGCGATCAACAAAGGTGCTTCTGATATCCACATCGAACCCTACGAACACGTCTTCCGCATACGCTTCCGCCAGGATGGTGTTTTACACGAAGTCGCCAATCCGCCGATTTCCATGGCGACACGCCTGATCTCTCGTATCAAAGTGATGAGCAAAATGGATATTGCCGAGCGGCGTGTCCCCCAGGATGGCCGCATCAAAATGAAGCTTTCCAAAAAGCGCGCCATCGATTTTCGTGTCAGCAGCTGCCCAACACTGTTTGGCGAAAAAGTGGTTATGCGTATTCTCGATCCGACCAGTGCACAACTCGGTATCGATGCGCTCGGCTACGAGGATGACCAAAAAGAACTTTATATGAATGCGTTGCATAAACCATACGGCATGATTCTGGTTACCGGTCCAACCGGTTCAGGTAAAACAGTTTCACTCTATACCGGTCTGAACATCCTCAACACCGAGGATAGAAACATCTCGACTTGCGAAGACCCGGTCGAAATCAACCTCGCCGGTATCAACCAGTGTCATATGAACCCCAAAGCAGGCCTTACATTTGCAACAGCCCTGCGCGCCTTTCTCCGACAGGATCCCGATATCATCATGGTTGGTGAGATTCGTGACCTGGAAACAGCAGAAATCGCCATAAAAGCTGCCCAGACCGGTCATATGGTTATGTCGACCCTGCATACCAATGATGCGCCACAAACTCTCACTCGCCTAGCCAATATGGGTGTACCAAGCTACAACATCGCCTCATCTGTCAACCTGATTATTGCGCAACGTCTTGCGCGTCGCCTGTGCAATAACTGCAAGAAGCCTGCGGACGTCCCAAGGCATGCACTGATCGAGGAAGGCTTCAGTGAGAAAGCTATTGACAGCATGACACTCTACGAAGCCATCGGCTGTGATCAATGCGCCGACGGCTACAAAGGGCGTGTAGGCATCTACCAGGTCATGCCGATATCTGAAGCGATGGGACGCATCATTATGGAAGGAGGAAACGCTTTGCAGCTAGGTGATCAGGCCAAAATCGAAGGTATCGCAGATTTGCGTGAATCCGGACTAAAGAAGGTGTGTCAGGGCATCACCAGTCTGGAAGAAATCAACCGAGTAACCAAGGACTAGATCATGGCGACAGCAGCGATCAAACCTAGTGTATTTGTATGGGAAGGTAAAGACCGGAAGGGCAACAAGGTCAAGGGTGAAAGCCACTCAGCCACCCCCTCCATAGTAAAAGCGGAATTGCGTAAACAAGGGATTAATCCCATTAAGGTACGCAAAAAGTCCACGCTCTTCAGTTCCGTCAAGAAAAGCACCATTGTCCCCAAAGATATTTCAGTCTTCACCCGGCAGCTCGCAACCATGATGTCTGCCGGTGTACCACTGGTTCAGTCGTTCGAGATTATCGGTCGCGGACATGAAAACCCCGGCATGCAAGACCTGATATTGGCCATTAAGGCCGATGTCGAATCTGGCAGCACACTGGCCGATTCGATGCGTAAACACCCGGTACATTTTGACGAACTGGTCTGCAACCTGGTCGCCGCTGGTGAACAAGCGGGTATTCTTGAGGGTTTGCTTGATAAGATAGCGACCTACAAAGAGAAAACCGAGTCCATGAAGGCCAAAATCAAGAAGGCCTTAACCTATCCAATAGCTGTTGTCATAGTAGCCTTTAT
>JAADHW010000334.1:0-394 GCA_013151695.1 Gammaproteobacteria bacterium | reverse complement strand
CTCAATACTTCTCGTTTTCGTCGTACCCAAGTTCGAGTCACTCTTCAATAATTTCGGCGCAGAGCTCCCCGCGTTTACTCAGATGGTTGTCCATCTGTCAGAGTGGATGCAGATGAACTGGTGGGTAGCGATTCTTGGTGTGTTCGGTACAGTCTATGCGTTTAAACAGGCCAAGTTGAGATCACCAAAGTTCTCGCACGCCCTTGATCGTATGACACTGAACGCACCAATCTTTGGCCAAATCGTTACCAAAGCTATCATCGCCCGTTATGCCAGGACGCTTTCAACCATGTTTGCAGCAGGCGTCCCACTGGTCGAAGCAATGGAATCAGTTGCTGGAGCCGCTGGCAATGAAGTCTACAAGATTGGCATACTGCAAATGCGCGACAGCGTT
>JAADHW010000264.1 GCA_013151695.1 Gammaproteobacteria bacterium | reverse complement strand
AGGCATGCCTCGCAGCGCAATGGAAGTATTCACTGCACTCGAACCACCCACCACACGTCCACGGGGAAAGCGATCATGTCGACCGGCAGTTGGCTCGTATTGCAACCCCCAATCGTGGTCTCGGTAGGAGTTATTATGGCTATTGATCAGGTCGTAGGGCGTGGTACTTAGGTCAGGATAATCTGGACCTGCCTCGACCAGCCCGACACTTAAATTTGGGTCTTCAGAAACTCTTGCAGCAATCGCGCACCCTGCACTGCCTGCCCCAACCACCAACACATCGAACATTCCCGCTCCTATTGCTGCGCCTATGGTTTTGTCAGCTTTAATACAAAGCGATCTGTGTTGCCCCTCAACCCAGGGGAAAACGGTCCTTGGGATCGATCATCTTCTGCATTGCTTAACAAATCACTGAACTCAACAACAAAGCCGGCTTGCTCAGCTGCAGCGACAACCAATGCAGGGTCGATTCGATGTAACTTTACATTGTCAGCATTTGGGTTTCCTGAGTGATCAATGATTCCTAAAACGCCACCCGGCTTTAAAACAGCCTTTGTGGCCTCTAGTAGAGCTTGGGCTGCGCCGGGGTCTGCGTTGTACAAATCGTGAAAATTCAATGCTGTAAGCGCCACATCAATGCTATTTGCTACCAGACCAAGGTCATTAAACTCGCGATCTAGACGTCGCACATTCGGTAACCGGGCGTTACTCAATCGAGCGTTCATCGCGCGATCATTCCTGCCACCAAAAAAGCGTAAAGCGCGGGCCGGATTTTGAGCATAAACCAAGCCCTCATCACCAACCACCTGAGCAAGAACTTCACTGTAGTAACCACCAGAAGCAACCAAGTCTAAGACTCGCATGCCAGGCTCAACGCCTAAAAACGCCAGCACGGCAAAGGGTTTTCGTCCGGCATCTCGTTGCACATCTGCTGCCGGTCGAGAAACAACATCACTACTTGTCAGCAGCCCAACACCCTGCAGCGCGCCGGTCTCACAACCACCAAGCAATAAAACAAAAACCAAAGACACGATCAGTCGAATATTCTTAACCATCTAGTGTTCACTCCCCTTTCACGCTAGTTAGACACGAAGAACCAACATTGAACCAAAAGAATCGCTTGGATGATAGGCTTACGCCTTTTAGGACCCCTGTGGTGATTAAAAACACAGCAGATGTCACGCTGTTAATTCTATGCGGCGGCAAAGCCCAGCGCATGCAGGGTATCGACAAACCACTACATTCTTGGCACGGACAGGCCATGCTGGACTATGTCTGTGCAACCGTGCCTAAAGAAATGCCTATCCTGATCAGTGCCAATCGTAACATTGCCGCCTACGCCAAGCGTGGAATGGTGGTTCGTGATAAAGACATCTTAGCAAACACACACTCTCCGCTTGTGGGCATACTTGGTGGACTAACAGTAGCGCGCACAGAATGGGTTTTGATTGCACCTGGTGACACACCCAAACTCAGTAGCAATTGGTGGGGGCCACTGTATAAGTATGCTGACAAGGATACGCCCGCATTAGTTATTTTTGATGGTGAGAGGCAGCAAAACTTGCATTTACTGCTGCATCGAAGATTGCGCGATAGCCTACGAGAGTACATCTCATCCGGGCGATTGGAAGTTTATCGCTGGCTTGAACAAATTTCAGCGAAACAGGTAACCTCGCCAAACCCGTTAGAATTTAAAAACATGAACAGCTTGTCAGACCTGCAGGGAGAGTAAACTCCACCCTGGCTACGCATCGAGTGCGACACCCATCAAGCGCTTGGGTTCGGAAAAGTATCCATTTCTTGTTCTCCTTCGCGTGGAGTTAAGCAGGCGAAATCCTTTTCGATAAGAACTGACAATGGACCAACAGATTTCAACGCCCTGCTGTCAAGGCCAACCTCCTCGGAAATGGACCAGTCGGTTGCTGCCTGAGAATCAACATTGACGCGAACAGTGACTTCAGAACCATTAAACTCCAATCCCGTACCGTACCCATCACCCGGCTCTATGGTGTACTTTAAAACCGCCCCATCGGGAAACGTAGTGGATTCCTCTACTGTGTTTCCGCGCCCTAATTGATCTACCTCACTGCGAGTGAGCCGTAGCCTAATCGTATTACCTCGAATTCTAAGCTTCATATACCTTATTCGTGATGCATTTGTGATTGAATGTAGTTCTCTAGGCCAGTTTTTTCAATAAGCCCGACTTGAGTTTCCAACCAATCTACATGCTCTTCTTCTGAATCAAGAATATCGCGGAACAGTTGGCGACTGACGTAATCTCCAACGCTCTCACAAAATGCAACAGCACTGCGCAAGTCTGGCATGGCATGCATTTCGAGCTTCAAATCACACTCAACTATTTCCTTTACGTTCTGTCCTATCATCAGCTTACCCAGCTGCTGCAAGTTTGGCAGCCCATCAAGAAATAGGATACGTTCAATCAACGCATCAGCATGTTTCATCTCGTCAATCGACTCTTCGTGGGTATGTTTTGCTAACGCATGCAAACCCCAGTCTTTAAGCATCTTGGCATGCAAAAAGTACTGATTAATAGCCGTTAACTCATTCTTAAGTACTGTGTTCAGGTGATCTATGACACCTAGGTCAAGAGGCTGCATGGGTTGTCCTTACCATTGTTGGATAACGATTTTGCGCATCATGCCCCATCGGTTTCCTCAAATCAATGTTTAAAACAATCTAACTCGTTGATTTATAACGATAATTATTCTCATTCAGCACTTACAATTAAATGCCTAATACTGTTGATACCAAGAATGATTTGCATTTAGAATAGAAGGCGTAGATTGAGTAAATATCAGTAGAAACATTATGTACGTATGTGTTTGCAAAGCGGTATCAGACAAAGACATTAAGGACGCCATTCTCGGCGGCGCCGAAGATTGGAGCAGTATTCAATCTCGTCTAGGCGCAGGCACCGGGTGTGGTGTCTGTCAGGAATTTACCCAACAGTTGATCAACGAAACTTTGGCCGAAAAGCTCACCTACAGCGCTTAACCTGCGCAACCAAATCTATTCCTTCTTGATCGAAATCATTACCAGGCGGGTAGTGAAATATCTTGAGTTGCTTCAATAATCGAGCGATGCTCAATACACACCTGCTATGGACTTTGAGATGGCCAATCTAGCCCCAGGTTTTGCAAAACACCCCAGCTATGAAGTGAACGTCTCAGCATTGTCGGCTGAACTGGTGGTGAAAGTAGGTGCCTGCATCATCGCCCGCAGTTCACAGGCAGTAGAGGTAGTGGAATCGAAACATCGTCTGGTGTGGTACCTGCCTATGGATGACGTTGATTCCAAACTCATCAACCCAACCCAAACAGACACCTATTGTCCGTTTAAAGGTCATGCGAGTTATTGGTCTGTCGATGTGGCTGGACAACATATTGATGATGCGCTGTGGGCCTACATGACACCTTACGACGAGTGCAAATCTCTCACTGGCTATGCCTCGTTCTATACCAACAAAGTGGACTTATACATTAATGGCAATTTAATGAATAAGGAGGGACCCGGTTGGGCGACACAAGGAAATACTAATGTCTGAATCAGCTGAGTCACCGCCAATCGACTACATTCAGCGAACCCGAGATCAGTACGATTCTTTAGGGTACCCACCCTATAGTTGGTTTCATTCCGACTCCCAAGCCCCCTTCGCTCCTCTACAAAAGCCGCTAAATGAGTGTCGGGTTGGCTTAATTGCTTCAGGCGGCATCTATCAACACGGCCAGATAGCCTTTCACTACAAAGATGACATCAGCTATCGAGTGATTGATACAAGAACAACAAACGACGCCCTCAGAGCCACCCACTTTGCCTATGACCTAACCGATGCACGGCAAGATCCAAACGTCGTTTTTCCATTAGAAACACTTCGACAATGTGTCACACAAGGTATGATTGGTAGCTTAGGCCCTCAAGCCTACACCTTCATGGGTGGCATCTATTCCACACGTAAGGTCGTTAACATACTAGCCCCCGCCTTGGCAGATCGCGTGCAGAAAGACGAAGTTGATGTCGTGTTACTGGTGCCTGTCTGACCTGTTTGTCACCAGTCCGTGGGACTGATTGCGCGGGAGATAGAAAGCCGTGGAATTCCGACCTTAAGCATGTCGAGCGCCTTGTCTATCACTGCAGCAGCAAACCCTCCGAGAGCCGTCTACTTGGACTACCCGTTAGGCCACACTGCCGGCAAAGTGGGTGATGCAGACAATCAGATGGCTGTTATGCAAGCCACACTATCGGCGTTTAGCGAAATGTCGGAACCCGGTAGCATCAAAAAACTGCCCTTTCGATGGTCAGGCAACGATGATTGGAAAGATACTGTGATGCGCCCTTCATTGAATAAGGCCAGTAGCTCTGGCCAAACATCTAGCCACTCTCCTAACCATAAAGATGACCGAACCCAAAGGCATGCTGACCCTCAGTATCAGTCTGGCGAAGACGCCGCCGCTGCAGACCCAAACTGCCCGGGTTGCATTTTCTTAGAGGATTCAAAATGAAAGTAGGGCTTGCAATGATGAGCCATGAGACCAATACGTTCTCACCTGTAGTCACTGACATCGCGCGTTTTTCCGGGGGGCGAGAACTACCCCCGGCGGGGGAAAAGGCGATAGAAATATTCACAGGAACCGCGAGCTGCCTTGGCGGCTACCTCAAAGTTGCAAAGTCCCGTAACGCAGAAATCATTATGGGCATTGCCGCTGGCGCCCCACCTAGTGGCCGCGTTGAAGATGACGCTTTCGAATACATGTGTGGAGAGATTATTGCCTTAGCCGGAAAGATTGATGCCTTACTGCTAGATCTACATGGTGCCATGGCCAGCAAAACACATGATGACGCCGAAGGAGAACTGTTGGAGCGCATTCGCAATAGTTATCCTGACTTACCGATTTCAGTCTCTCTCGACATGCATGCCAACGTCACCGAAAAAATGGTGCGTAATTGCTCAGTCCTCACCGGCTATCACACCTACCCCCACATAGACATGGACACAACAGCGCAACGTGGCGCCAAAATATTTTTTAACATGCTCGAAGGAAAAGTGAGCCCTACCATGCATTGGGAAAATGCACCCATGCTGCCCCATGTTATGCGCCAAGGAACCGACGACTACCCTAACCAAGCCCTACAAAAACAAGCCATAGAACTAGAACAATCGAGTTGCCTTGGCGTCAGCTTATTCACTGGCTTTCCTCATGCAGACATTCATGACGCTGGTTTATCAGTAGTGGTTATCACTGACGACGACCATCCGTCCGCCGCCTCTTATGCCGCCTCCCTGTTGGATCAAGCCTGGCAAGATCGCGAGAAATTTATCTATCAACTCGAGCCTC
>JAADHW010000161.1 GCA_013151695.1 Gammaproteobacteria bacterium | reverse complement strand
TTGTTATACTATAGTATAACAATGTCACCTCTTCCCCTATACACAACTGACCAAGCTAACCCTGTTCCACTTTTAACGGTGATGTATCCTATCTTGCCGGTGATCGTGGTGATTCCCGTCCTAGTCCGCAAAATCATTCTATAGCGACATGTAGATGTTGTTGTCCATGTAAAATTGCTATGACTTTGGCAACAACAGAGCCACTGGAATTGAATGCTCAGCGGATATTACCCACCGTTCGTGCGTTTGACCTGGGGCCACATATGATCCATGGATAACACTATTTCGCAGCTTCACCAGCATAAACTGAACAATGTAGCGAGTCTCACACTAAGTCGAGCGATCAAGCTCATGTAGTACTTCGACATTTCTGTCAGGCTTGAGCCCCCAATTCATGATGTTCAACTTGCCCTCAGTCGCTCCATACCCATACGTTCGACACAGACCGGAACTATCACTCCTCTACCAGGTTATTGATTATCATCTGCCTAAATTTTACGATCAGTTAGACCAACATAATCGCTCAGTTCCAAAGTTTGTCAAAACAGAGTTCGCTGATTCTCTAAAGTGTGGTCGCCTTGAACATGGTTTTATTAGGGTCAAATGCACCGACTGCCAGAACGAACTGCTTGTTGCATTTTCCTGTAAACGCCGTGGCTTTTGTCCGTCATGCACAGGGCGGCGCATGGTGGAATCATCCCATCATTTAGTCACCAACGTCTTGCCGCATGTACCAGTCCGTCAGTGGGTATTGTCATTTCCCTGGCCACTGCGCATGTTGTATGCCAATCATCCAGCCGCACTCACCCGCTCTCTCGCCATTGTCGTTCGCGCCATCGATGCTGCGCTGTTACGTAAAGCAGGCATCCAAAGAAAACAAGGCGCCAGAACCGGCGCTGTCACCTTTATCCAGCGCTTTGGCTCTGCGCTGAATCCTAATATTCACTTCCACCTACTGATTTCAGACGGCATCTATCAATATAAATTCGGCAAGGTCAGATTCCACAGGCTCCCCGCACCTAAACAGATTGAGCTGGAAAGCCTTCTCGATCAAATCGTTTTACGTATCACCCGTCAACTCGAGCGCACCGGGTTGCTCGTTCAAGACCAGGGCCAACCCTACCTAGACCTAGATATGGACACAACACTAGAACAGTTTGCCTCCTCCTCCATACAATATCGTGTACTCATCGGACCCAATGCAGGCACACGCACATTAACCATCGGTCTCACGCGCATGCCAATCAGTCCTCGACCAGCCAAACCACTCACCGCAAATCGGGATGGTTTTTCACTGAACGCCGCTGTGTCCTGCCAACCTCTACAACGCGACAAACTAGAACGACTGTGTCGCTTGTGACAAGACCGCCCTTAGCACTGGAGCGCCTGTCTAACGACAGCCAAGGCCGACTCATCTACGCGCTCAAACGACCCTTTAGCAATGGCACCACACATTTCGTTTTTGAGCCCTTAGACCTGCTCGCTAAACTGGCCGCCCTCATACCACGGCCGCGTGCCAACCTGACCCGATACCACGGTGTATTTGCGCCCAATGCTAAATGGCGAGCACAGATTGTGCCTAAATCTCGTCAAAGAAAACGCCACAATCCACATCTGTGCTCGCCAAAAAATGAACCAAAAGAGCCTTCATCGCAAACTGAACAACATAGCCTTAACTGGGCCCAACGTCTGAAAAAGACCTTCGACATCGACCTATCGCTGTGCCCAACTCAGATTTATTGCCGACATCAACGCACCTGAACTCATTGAAAAAATACTCAAACACCTCAAAAAGCGTACTCGGGCACCGCCAAAATCCGTAACCCGACCGCCACAATCTGATCTGTTCCAACTCGAATCACTGCGCCGTTCCTAGTACGCATCGCAACAAGCCGCCTTCAATATAGTTTTGTAAGACAACGCCAAGCGCCATTGGCCGAATTCAACCACTCCTGTCCAACGAGAAAATCCATAATCTAGTAATTTTCCAAGTCAGCCCAGACAACCGTCAGAAAGCCGCGTTTCAACCTGAGTTTCACGAGACTCAACAGGGCGGTTATAGTTACTATTCTTGGATAATATTGTGACCACGGCAACGCAATCATTCTTATGGTTGATGCGTTCAGGCGTTGTGCCGAAGTAAGCTCTCTATCGGCAGCTTAGGTTGAGCGAAATAATTCAGCGAGGTAGCTCAATGGTGCTAGGAGAATTTAATTGTGGCGGGGTGAAGTTCGAGATCAGCACTGACCTTTCTGGCGTGTACGTTTGTCATTGCTCCATCTGTCGGCGATCTACTGGCAGCAATGGAATTGCTGTAGTTGTCATCAACAACGACGAATTTCGATGGCTGGGTGGGGAACAACTCATCACTGCTTAAAAAAACCCCAGTACAGATTGGGAAGTGTGGTTTTAAGGCTGTTTGGGATGAAATCGGTGACGGTGGTCGCCAACACTTTGAGGTGTTCGAGGCGTAGCCTCGGCGCATCGTGCTGATCTCAACTTGAGCCGTTGATTGATTAGCAACACTCCAAAAGGCACTTTCCCGTAGTTCACGGCTTTCAGGAGACATTCGAAGACCGATTGTTTAGCCTCGTCATATGCCTAAGACAATTCATTTTGAGGGATTACCCGGTTCTGGTAAGAGTACGGCTTCACAACAACTCACCGAGATTCTTCAAAACAAAGAGATAGACGCGGCTTGGTGGCTGGAGGAGTCAGCAACTCATCCAATCATGCCGAAAGAGCGGCGTGCCTTGTCAAGAAACGGTAATTTTCCAGAAGTTTGTTTAAATGCTTGGTGCTCATTTCTCGCTTCTCAACCTAAAGAAGTTGCTGTGTTAGACGGCTATGCACTCCAGAATACCGTTCGATTTCTATTTGAGAATTTGGTCAACCGAGATGAAATCACGGATTACTTTTATCACTGGCAGGAACTCGCACCAGATACCTCCATTACCTATCTGGTTGTTGACGAACCAAGCAAACATTATGAAGTAGTCCTTGCAGAGAGGGGTGATGACTGGGCGCAGAAGTTGTTTGCATGGATAGAACGCACCCCTGTTGGAAAAGCCTCTAACCTGTGCGGAAAAGCAGGGTTCATTGAATTTTGGTCGATCTATCAGCAACTATGTCTTGAGCTACTGGAAACCGCCTTTATTCAAGTTGAGATGATTGAAGCACGGTCATGGAATGACAACACTCTCGAAGCTCTCGCAACGCGGCGTGGGCTACTTTCTTAGGTTCGTAGTCGTCCGCCCCACATTTTCGTTAGTTTCGGCCACAACCGATCACCCAGGCCCATTAGCTGAGGCCATCTCTTGGGAGTAATCTTTCAGGGTTCGTGAGTAAACAAAACAATCGGCGGGATCGCCATCGCCAAATCCGCAGCTTCGTAATACCCCTTCACGCAGGAACCCGCACCTTTCCGCAACCTTCCAAGAGGCCGTATTCCAAACCTCAATGATCAGTTGTTGTCGAAAGAAATTAGGTCTCGTTGAGAACAGCAGATCAGAGAACAACCTCAATGCTTGGGCCGCGTATCCTTTGCGGCGATCATCCAAACTATGCACCACGTAACCAATCTCCAATCCGTGAATGCAAGGCGCAGACCTGTAGAACTGGAGAGTGCCTACCATGCGTTGAGTTGAATTTTCTACCATCGCAACTGCTCCAGATGCCTCAAGCCACATTCCTGATTCTTTGTAAATTTCAGCCAACCGGGCAGGGTCAGAGTGAGGCTCTGTGATGGCCACGGAGTATTTGAATTGCGAAACCGCTTCAAAATCACTTGGTGCGAGTTTTCGAATAGAAATGGTCGATTCGGACGCAAGGGTATTTGAACTCATAATCTGTTCCAACTCTTAGATTCTACTGACTTGTGCCGCGATACTTAATCTGCAAACCCGTCAGAAAATTGCGCAGGATCTGGTCCTTGCAAGCACGGTAATGTTTGTGATCTGGCCTGCGAAATAATGCAGATAGTTCATGTTTGCTGATGTTGAGATCAGCCAGCGACAATATGACGAGAATGTCTTGCGCTTGCAGTTTGAATGCGATCTTCAGCTTTTTGAAAACCAAATTGTTGTTCATGCTTTCTTCTGGTTTGGGTTGTTGGCCATCTTGCTTGCCGCGCCTTTGATTGATCAGGCCATTCAGGAAGGTTGCGAACATCACATCACTGCATTCTTCGTAGTCTGGATCATCATCTTTTTTCAGCCAGGCGATGACCTGTGCCCTGGTGACCCGCTGCTCAGCCTGTGCGAACAACGCGATGACATCTTTGTCATGCAAATCAAGGATGTAGCGAACCCGGCGCAGGCAATCATTTGTTTTCATTTTCTATTCGACATTTAATGTAATGAGTTGCCGCTTGCTGATGCGAGCTTGATGCTTATTTTTTCGTTATTGAATTCGATTGTATCCCCAACAATAATTTTCTTACGCCTCTGGGTCTCAATCTTCCCGTTCACCAGTACCTGGCCAGCCGCCACAGCTAACTTAGCCTGGCCACCGCTGGCTACCATACCCTCGAATTTCAGAATTTTGTATAACTCGACTGGCTCTTTGGATATTTCAACTAACCGAACATGGTCCGGAACATTATTGTCTGGTTGGTTTGTGGGCACGGCCATGGTTTGAAACCTTTAATCTATATTGGAGCATTACTCGTTCGCTGAATCGATCCATTCCGCCCCAGCGGCCAGCATTGTCTGTGGTTGGGGTTAAAACTGCCAGGATTTTCACAGAATCTACGTACCAGCTACACCAGTGCATTCGTCGATCCTAGTACAAGAGACATATTGAGATGTAGTGGCTGACACTTCCGGCGATGACAAACAAATGCCAGACCCCGTGAAACCAGGTGTACCGATAGTCGAAGACATAGAAAACGATGCCTGAAGTGTAGAAAACTCCCCCAGTGACAAGCCAGTTAAAACCTTCTGCTGGGAGCGCTGCGGCTATGGGGTCTAGGGCAATTAGGCACGACCACCCCATGATCAAATAGATGATCAGTGGTGCGATTCGCCGCCCTCGACGCTGTATCCCGTCTAGTACCATGCCGAAAACTGCCAGCCCCCAAATTCCAACGAACATCCACCAGCCAAGCGCGCCTTTAACAGCCACCAGAAGGAACGGGGTGTATGTCCCCGCAATTAGTAAGTAGATGGCTTGATGATCGAGTACTTGAAAAACCTGCTTAGCTCGACCACCCAGGCCATGGTAAAGTGTGGAGACTGCGTAGAGGAGTACCAGCGTAGTCGCATATACGCTGTAGCTCAGAATCTTGTTGAAGTCCCCGCCCATAACAGCGTTGGTTACGAGTGCAACGGCTCCCACCAACGCAAGTAAGGCTCCAACCAG
>JAADHW010000192.1 GCA_013151695.1 Gammaproteobacteria bacterium | reverse complement strand
GTAGTGCTGAATTTAGGCGTTCCCCGATTTCTACACCGGTTTGTGGAACTCAATTACATTTCCATCGGGGTCGCGTATAAAGAAAAATTTTGCACCCTCAAATTCGACTCGTTCGGTTATAGCTATTCCTAATTCGTTTAGTCGATTTTCAACGGCTAGCGTATCTGTAATTTCTAAGGCTATATGAGTAAACCCAGTGTGCTTTGCGTCATCGTCCATCAGAATGTTTTTCTCGAATGCGTTGTCGTCAACGTTTAAGACTAAATTGATGTTTACTCCGGAATCGTGCTCTACGACAGCCACCGGTTCAGGACCGATTGGTCCCGCTATGAACTCAAAGCCAAGACTCTGATAAAATTTTCGCGAAATGCTGAGGTCACGCACACGCAAACCAACGTGATTAATTCGAGTAATTTCTTTCATGTGTCAGCCTCCATATTTGTCGAGCGTCGCACGATGATGCATAACACCAGGCTAAGTGACGCTTGACGGCGACGGTCGTTTTGCGGCAGCAAAATAGACTAGCGGTCAATGCGTCCACGTGAGCTTCAGCGAACGGCTTTAACCTAATATTAGGTTTTCGACCTCGACTCAAGCTACTTCCAATAAGGCTTGTGGATTTTTATACGCGATAAGCAACAACGTTCGCGCGGCTCCTGAAGGCATACGACGACCCTGTTCCCAGTCTTGTAGCGTGCGTACTGATACACCTTGCAAAGTTGCGAAACGTGCTTGGGACAAACCAGTTTTTTCACGAATATCAGCGACCGACGGATGGTTAACTACCCGACCACTCTTACCGCTTTTTAGCTCGCGAATACCCTTAAGAATTTCAGTTCCAATGTCGCGTCTCTTAGTCATAATCAATCTCCTCACGAATCTGTTTCAATATGTGCGCTGGAATAGTTCCCGCAACGCTTTTCGGATACATAGTCAACATTCAACAAACACCTTTGGGTTGACGTAGCAAATAAACGTACTGCTACTGATTGTTATGCGGCAGAATGATGTTCAATTTCCCAGCCTGGAAAGACAAGTACTGCAGGATGGCAAGAGAGAGCAATTGCTAATTGTTTGGCACGCTGTACACCAAGATTAATTCGGTCTCTTTCAATTGCAGAAATTGTAGATTGAGGAATACCGGTAGCAGCGGCCAGATTGTTCTGACTCATGCCCTGAAGTTCTCGAATTATTTTAACTGATTCGCCAATCGATACATCAACCTGTCTTTTTGCTCTACGGTATTCGCTCACGTTATTTCCTCCGGTAATCGTGAGCAGTCAGGCTGACAACCTCAATTCTCACGATGTTCTTATGAATTCGGTAAATGACCCGATATTGTTCACTTAGCCTTGAGGATCGGTGCTTTTTCCAGTCTCCCGTCAATGATTCATCATTGAAGCCTCGAATCAACCGCAATCCTTGAGGTCCAGATATTGACGCAATATCCTTCCACTTCTCATACCGTTTCAATATTTCTATAGGGAGTTTCTTGAGCTGGCTAACTACGCGCCGATGTTCGTATATCTCCCACATACCGAAAATAGTATATATACCTTATATAGTATGTCAATCGTTGCGCGCATAACACCAGGCTAAGTGGCGCTTGACGGCAACGGCCGTTTTGCGGCAGCAAAATGGACTAGCGGTCAATGCGTCCAAGTGAGCGATAGCGAACGACTTTAGCCCCATGTTAGGCGCAGCCTACTCGTTGACGGATTGTTGGAGGACTTCTGTTACCCATTGGTTAATACTTTTGTCCTCACCAGTAGCGCAAGTTGCGATTTTGTTATGCAATTTTGGTGGAATACGAAGATTAAACTTACCTGAGTACTCTTTAGCAGGACTAATTCCTTTCTCGTTGCAAACTTCGAGAAATACGCTGAGGGAAGCTCGAAATTCCTTTCTTAATGCAGAAAGACTCTTGCCGTAAAAGTCCGCGCTGCCGTTGAGTCCAAGGATCTCTCCCCGGAACTGATCCAGATCGGGGTCATACTCAATCTTAGCTTTGTATCCGTCAACTTCCATGACATTCATGGTTTCACCTCATAATATTCTAGCCACTTTCGGATGCTTGCTACGGCCCCCTTATCTGTATTGGGTGAAGGATGCGGCCGGTGGAACACTCGTACTTCACCGAACAGTACAACTGCAACTCTTGATCCGGCTCGTTCAGAGACATCCGCTCCGAGGCCCTTGAAGAGTGATTCAATGTCTATCCAGGCAATGTTTGCACTAACTGGTCGTTTATATATAAGTTCCAGCGTCTTCTGGTGCTTCCTCTTCATATTGAACATGGTACTACATGATGGTACCGCGTCAATCGAAATGTATAGACGCCTAACACCAGGCTAAGTGGCGCTTGACGGCGACGGTCGTTTTGCGACAGCAAAATGGACTAGCGGTCAATGCGGCCAAGTGAGCGTTAGCGAACGACTTGAGCCCCAAGTTAGGCGGCGTCTGAAAGTGTTTACAGTATGTATAGTTGAATTGCTTGGCTCGTTGTCTTACATGTCGCTTGTCTGTTTAGAGGGAATCTTGTTTTTAAGTCGAAGCCATTGAGTAATAGTCCCCAGAAGGGCGAATGTTGCGCCCGTAACGGCGCCCAATACGCCCAACGCGACTCCAAAATACTTTGCAGACAGATCGCCAACGAAGAAGTCGACGGCAACGCCAATAGTCGCTGCAGCTAAACCGATGATGATGCCATATTTGGCGTATCTCAACCCGAGGAGTGCACCAGCCTGTTGGTCCGGTGAAACCAATCCTTTTTCTAAGTCTGCACCATGCAATTCGAAAACCGAGGCTAAGGCGTTGCGAGATTCAAGCGAGCATGACCCATCGGCCTCAATTCTCTGGATAGTTCGCAAACTTAGGCCGGTGACAGTTGCTAATTGTTCTTGGGACCAGCCCTTTTCTTGGCGAAGGGATTTGAGGAAGTCTGTGTTGATTTTCATGTCCATATCGGAACTCCTGTAGTTGTGAAACTACAATATCGTCCATATCTCCTTTATTCGTAACGCCAAACACCCGCCAATGATATGACAAGGTGCCGCCATTGATAGTCAAATAGCGGTTGTGTAGTAGAATTTCACTCCTGCCGCATAACGATCGCTATTACCGGCCTGCCCAAGCAAGCAAAGCTTGCAATAGCAGGTCCGGTCGAATGAACGTAGTGAATGAGGTGTAGTTGGTAGCATGGTTAGGTGTCTGGGTCCAACGAGGATCTTGGTGGCGGAAATTCTGGGAGTTGCTCCCGGGTGTGGTGCAGGTCAATTTGAACTAGCGTACCAAAGAACTTCGGTGCACTGGGCCGCAAACGATCGAAGACTGCGGAGCGGTGGTCGGCATCGTCTTCGATAGCGTGAGCATGCCCCACTAGCTTTTCACCACGCACGAGAAGCTCGACAGGCGCGCCCTGACCGCGGAGTTGGTGCCACCAGCGACCATCCGCGCCCGCGTAGACCGTGTTACCTTCGCGGAGGTAGTTGACTGGAAGGGTTCGGCCATTTGGAAGCGTTATCAGCATCACCTTACCTGCGCGCGTGCTGTCGGGATTATCGCGCAGCTCGCGCTCTATACTAGGGTTCACTAAATGGGTCATGTAAACCGCATAGCCTGCAACGATCACGACAAGAGCAACAATCACTATCAGCACGTACTTCATCCGCCGCCTAACAACATATTAGGCGTCAAAGCAACGTGAGATTTAGAAGTATTACCCATGGACAAAAGTATGCCTAAGGTCCGAGGTGATGGAAAGCGACAAGATATCGAATGAAATGAGACCGAAACCAGTCTTGCTTGGGCAATGCTGAAAGTTCTTTTGAATGCACTCTCATGTCTTGGCTGGAACGATCTCGACGATTAGTAGACACCAGCAGCGAACAATTTGACCACCCTGCCTATTGAACTGGGAAGAAAGCCGTTGCCTTCGACACTTGGAAGCACACCTCTTGGAACCGGAGACCAATTCACGCTCGTGTGCAGAATAGTCTAGATAATTTGTGTTGACGCATAACACCAGGTTAAGCCGCCGACAGAACTGGCGCTGGTTTTGCGTATGAGACCGTGAAAGTATTCATCCATTGTTACCCTGAAACGGTTCTTAACAATTATTCAAACATGTTTTTCGAATAAGTTTCCATAAGCTTCTCTTTTTCTTAGCTGAGAGGCTATTCCCCGGTATTTTTAAGCGTATTTGGCCTTTCTTTGCCGACTTTCCGATCTTTGGGCGCAATAATCCCGGATAAAATCGGCACCGAGCAACGTCATCACACGAGTAAAATTATACGCCAACACCATTAAGCCAAATTCACCCGCGCATTTATTCAGTCCCCGCATTAAAAAATGATGGATACCTGCCCGGTGTTTGAACGTGCCGAACGGATGCTCAGCCAATGCAGCGCGCTGACGCATTTTTTGTGGGTTTTGTTGCATCCGCTCATCGTGCTCGTCAACTATGGCTTGATGTTCCCATCGCATGATCTGTTTGTTTTGCGTTTTGTCCGTCAGGCATTGTTTTCTCAGAGGGCAAGCATTACAGATCGTGGCGCTGATGCGATACCGAATCATCGCTTTTCCCGCTATCTTGTGCGGGTTTTCGTTCGGTAACAGCCGATGGCCTTGTGGACAAAGATAATGATCCTGTTGCGCGTCGTAGGGAAAATCCTGTTGGCTAAACCGTCCACGTTTACTTGCCTTGGTGGTGGGCTTTTTAGTAGCAACATAGACACGGATACCTTGGTCTTCACAGGCCTTTATTTCCGTGCCATTGTGATAGCCTGAATCGGCTACACCCTCCAAGTGGTCAGAGGCCAAAACGTCTTGCGCCTTGGCCAGCATGGAGGCTAATTGATGGCTATCGTTGCCGTCTTGAACAACATCGTGAGCGACAATCAGTTGATGCTGGCTATCCACGGCAATTTGTACGTTATACCCCGGCGTGCTGTGGCCTCGTTTGCGTAGCAAACGAGCGTCCGGGTCAACGGTGGATATCTGTTTTTCTTCTCCAGCCTGCAGTTGGGCTTTCCGTGCTTTTTTTTCGGCCTGTTTCTTTTCTAATAACTTCAGTTTTTCCGTTAACGACTCGTCTTCGGTGAGCGAGCCTTTACCCGCCTGATCGTCTTCAGCGTCTTGATCGTCAAGCGCTTGTTGATACGCCTTGATTTTCTTTTCCAATGCCTCGAGTTGTTTATCCAGTTTCGCAGCCGTATAAATGCTGTCCTTGCTCGCATCACCTTTGAAGTAACTACCATCAACGGCCACTTGCTCTCCACCCAACAAGGCCAGTTCTTTGCACAGCAGCGCAAAGTCTCGATTTAACGCAATGAGGGCGGCGGAATTGTCTTTACGAAAATCAGCAATGGTTT
>JAADHW010000078.1 GCA_013151695.1 Gammaproteobacteria bacterium | reverse complement strand
ATGCAACCTCCGCCCTGACGCAGCTATTGGGGCGTGCACCGGAGCAAGCGACAAGCGAAACAACAGCCTTAAAACTCGCAATGGCAGCCTTCGAACGAGCCCAAGCACTGGGGGAAGGCGCTCTATTCGGCTTTGGCTGTACCGCAAGCCTTGCAACGAATCGTGAAAAAAAGGGCGCGCACCGCGCGCACTGGGCCATTCAAACTCGAACAGACACCCATGTTTTTTCAGCTTCCTACGCAGCCGACCGTCCGGCAGAAGAAGCGCGATTACTTGATCAGATGTGGTGGTCACTTCTAGAAATCTTAACTGATGATAGCGCCCCAGTTCCAAGCAATTTAAAACAAACCAGCGCACACGCGAGCGCCGCCATTCAAGAACTGCTAAAACCTGAGTTCAACAGGCTTTGTGTGGGCGGCGATGATGGCATGTTGCTCTTGCCAGGTTCTTTCAACCCCTTACATGCAGGGCACCAGAAAATGCTGCGTATAGCCGAAAGCGTCACTGGCATGAGCGGCGCGGGGGCATATGAATTAGCCATTCGCAACGCAGACAAACACAGCCTAGACTTCCTTACCTTAGAAAGACGCTTAGCCAACATCAAAAAACGCAACGTTTGGTTAACAAACGCACCGATGTTTGAAGACAAGGCGCACCTTTTCCCTGGCACCACCTTTGTACTTGGAGTAGACACAATGTCCCGCATTGGTGAGCTTCGATTTTATGACAATCAGCCTGAAAAGTTGCAATCAGCCATCCAGACTTTTACTGACTTGGCGGTATCTTTTCTTGTATTCGGCCGCATACAAGGCGACACCTTCATCAGCCTGGCTGATCTAAGTTTACCTGAGGCACTGATGGTTCTATGCCAAGGGGTAAGCGAAAAAGACTTTCGTAATGACCTTTCATCCACAACATTGCGGACACGTAACAACCCATAATCTAAGCGGGCGACCACTAGCTCATTCAGCTCTTCAACGTAGACGACTAAATCAGGTGGCTCAGGCATTGCCCTTAATTTGATCTGTAACAACAATTGTTTTCCAGCGACCCTGGCGAAATCGCCAGATCAACAATATCCCCTTCAGGACATAGTCGCCGATCAGCGAGGCATAAACATAAATCACCGGTAGGCTCATATAGGTGGCGATGCCAGCCAAGCCACAGCGCATGACCAATAGCCCCAATATTGTAGCGATCAACGGAAATCGAGTATCACCAGCACCCCGCAAAGCACCTCCAATGGCAAAATCTACGGCCATTAAGGGCATCATTAATCCCAGCATGTAAGTGAACTGAACCGTGTACTTAACGGTTAAGGGTTGATCTCCGAGGAAGTAAACCGCCATTTCATTAGCAAAGCTAATGATCAACACGCCGATGAGCCCCATGAAAAAGACCGCAAATTTCATCGCACGCCAACCGCTCCTGGCTGCGCCTTCAGGATCATTTGCACCCAAGTGCTGGCCTACTAAAGTTGCACCAGCGATGGAAAACCCGAAGCCGACGGTCATGCATATGGCCAACATGTTGACGCCCGTGTTGTACGCAGCAAATGCCTCGGTGCCATAATACTGACCGATGAGCATCAAAAATATGAAAAATCCCAACTGGAAAACACATTGCTCTAGCGCCGCTGGATAACCCACATCCAAGAGCTGTTTCAGCCTTTGCCGCCGCCACCAGCCACTAGCCACATGTTTTACACGAAACTTCTGCTTAATCCACATGATCAACAATGTTGCTGAGCCAATGGTAAATGAAATGCCTGCCGCCACCGCAGCGCCAGCCACGCCCATTTGCGGCATACCCCAGGCACCAAAAATAAAGGCATAAAGTAAGGGTAAGTTTAGAACATTGATTCCCACACTCATCCACAAAGGTGTCCATGCATCACCAGATGCTCGCAGCGCAGCGCTGAGAATAAATGTTGCGGCAAACACCACATTAAAGGCAGATAGCCAGCGAATATTTCGGCTAGCCATGTCAATGGTGTGTTGATCTAAACCGAAAACGCCAGCGACGGAGCTTGCAAACAAGATACCGAACAACGCAATTACCAACGAAATTGTGGCACCCAAGACCAGCGATGCCATGGTGACACGACTGGCTTCGGCATAGTCTTGCGCTCCCCAAGCGCGGGCTACAAGTGCGGTAGTACCCGCACTGACGGCCATCAATATGGCTTGCATGCCAAAGAAAACCCGCTGTCCAGCGCCTAATGCGGCAAGCCCTTCCGCACCCAGTTCAGCGATAAACTTGGTCTGCACCATGCCCACAATGGTATAGGACAAATTCCCAAGTATGGACGGCAGCGCAAGCTGCATGATGCTTGGTCGTTCTGATTTGGTTGAGTTGTTATCTTGATCGTCCACTGATCGTACCTTACTTATATTCGCCGCTGAATTTTTTGACCGCGATCTTATCTGTCAATTCGCAGATGTTTTTGATCAGCTCGACGAAGACACAGACTCGGCAAATACACTGGGGCTAGTCAGAGGCTCCCTAGGAGTTTGCAGCAAACTCGCCGTAGCTTCCGCGATAGAACAGTAACGGACTTCCACCATCTGAATCTAAAACTTTGAAATCACACACTCTACCCACTGCAATGGTGTGGTCACCAGCATCGTGCTCTGCCTCAATATGGCAATCGATATAGGCTAGAACACCATCCAATATTGGCGAACCGCTCTCCCCAAAACGCCAGCCAAATTGTGCAAATTTATCGCCGCCACTTTGTGCCATCGCGTCACATACTGCCTTTTGGTCCGCAGCGAGAATGTTGATACAAAAGGCACCGGATTTGCGTAGTTTGGGCCAACTGGTGGACGACACTGCAGGACACAGAGCAACCAACGGAGGATCTAGAGACAACGAGACAAATGACTGCGCTGCAAATCCTGCCGGTTGACCGTCAACACTACCCGTGGCAACAACCACACCTGTACAAAAATTACCCATTACGTGGCGAAACGTTCGGTCATCGAAATCTGTCATTAATCAGAGGGTCCCTAGATCTACCAAGACTGAGTTTACAACTATACCCGACCATGCAGAAATACCTATCTTGGTTTGATGAGCAAGGTCTGCTTGAATGGCTATCGAGAGTATTACAGCGACACAACAACACCCATGAACAATTTAGAACAGTTTAGAGAACAAACCCGCGCTTGGTTGGAGGATAACTGTCCTTCCTCCATGCGCACGTCTACACCAGATGGCGAAGTGATCTGGGGCGGTCGTAAACAAACCTGGCTAAACCCGGACTCCAAGCTTTGGCTGGAACGTATGGCAGAGCGCGGTTGGACAGTCCCTCGATGGCCAACTAAGTATGGTGGCGGTGGATTGAACGCAGACCAGGACAAGATACTGATGGAAGAAATGCGCGCGATTAACGCCCGTTCTCCGCTACAGAGTTTTGGGATTTGGATGTTGGGGCCTGCACTCTTAGAATTTGCCAGCGATGAGCAAAAGAAACACTATCTTCCGCAAATCGCACGGGGTGAAATTCGGTGGTGCCAGGGATACTCAGAACCGAATTATGGCTCTGATCTTGCGGGGCTTCAAACTAAGGCCGAGGACATGGGCGACTACTACCTGGTCAATGGCGCCAAAATTTGGACATCCTACGCCGACGAAGCGGACTGGATATTCTGCTTGGTTCGCACCGATCTTGACGCACCTAAACATGAAGGCATCAGCTTCTTACTCTTTGACATGGACAGTGAAGGAGTCAGCACCTCCCCCATCCCTCTAATCAGTGGGGCATCTCCATTTTGTCAGACATTTTTCGACGACGTCAAAGTGCCCAAACATCAACTTGTTGGCGAGTTGAACAATGGATGGACAATTGCCAAACGCCTGCTGCAACACGAGAGGCAAATGATTTCAGGCATTGGAGGCAATTCAGCCCTGGGGGGTACGGGCATCAAATTAGAAGACCTGGCTAAGCAATGCCTAGGTGAAGAAAACGGTCGTATCGCCGATCCGACTCTGCGACAAGACATTTGTGAGCATCGTATGAATGACCTAGCATTCCAACTAACAATGTCTCGAAGTGGCGAAGAAGCCAAATCGGGCAATCTGGATGCCAATCTCGCATCTATCTTCAAGTATTACGGTACCGAACAAAATAAACGCAAATACGAGCGTATGCTCAACTTAATGGGTACGCAAATGCTCGGTTGGGGCGGCGACACCTTCAGCACCAAAGAGCTGGCCAATACTCGTCAATGGCTTCGCTCGAAAGCAAACTCTATTGAAGGAGGCACCAGCGAAGTACAGTTAAATGTCATTTCTAAGCGTGTATTAGGGTTACCTGACTAAAAAAAAGCGCCCAGCGTAGGCTAAATCATTGAAATTCAAAACATTTGCTCCAATATAAGGGCATAGCACCCACTTCACCTGGAACAAATATATGGAATTTATCATTGTACTGGTCGTTCTGGCAGCCTTGGCCTTTTGGGTCGCGGCAATCTATAACAAGCTAGTTGCACTAAAAAATAGATTTGAAAATAGTTTTGCTCAAATTGAGGTTCAACTTAAGCGTCGGTATGACCTCATACCCAATTTAGTTGAAACCGCCAAAGGTTACATGAGCCACGAACGCGAAACTTTGGAAGCTGTGACCTCTGCAAGGAATCAAGCCATGGCCGGTCTAGAAGCGGCAGCCGCGGACCCCGGTAATGCCTCTGCAATCAAAGAACTGGCCAGCGCCGAAGGCATGTTAGGAGGTGCTCTAGGTCGGCTGAACGTGGTGATGGAGGCCTACCCAGACTTGAAAGCAAGTAGCAACATGATGCAATTGTCTGAAGAACTGACCACCACAGAAAACAAAGTTTCCTTCGCACGCCAGGCTCATAACGATCAAGTGACCGAATACAACGCCTACCGACAATCATTCCCGCCTTTGGTGTTTACCAACATGTTTGGCCACCCCAATGATGCAGAATTGCTTGAATTCGAAGACTCAGCCGAGATCCAGGCGGCACCAAAAGTTTCTTTTAACTAGTTCTTGTCCAGAATGCGCAGCAATCGGGGTAAGAACTATCGAGGGCAGAAACCGTTGGAAGGAAATGGCAAGGATGCCATTTCTGGACAGAAACTAACTAGTTCTTGTCCCAAATGCGAAGCATTCGGGGCGGGGACTTCGAGCGCAAGGACGCGCGAGTCAAAAACCGAAGGGTTTTGGGAGGTTTTCGTAGAAAACCGTAGGAGTAAAAGTGCCTGGACGGCACTTTTGGGACAGAAACTAACTAGAACCATCATCCATTGAACTTTTTTCAAGCCCAGGATCAAGCACGGCGCAAAACTTGGCAACTTGGGGCGATGTTTTGTGCCGCTGTGGTGACTTTGATCGCGCTTACCAATTTGTTGGTAGCGGTTG
>JAADHW010000136.1 GCA_013151695.1 Gammaproteobacteria bacterium | reverse complement strand
ATTGGCGTATTTACGCCAATAGCCATTCTGCTGGGTGGGTTGATTGCAGGGTTGGCCGCTTATTCCTACATCAAACTGGGCGTGTACTACAAAGACGAAGGCGCCACATATTCGTTTTATAAAAGAACCTTTCCAGATACACCGTTTGCTGCCTCACTCATAGGATGGTGAGTCATATTTGGCTACATCAGCACCATGGCACTCTATGCATATACCTTCGCATCTTACGCCATTAGCGGCTCTGCCTATGCTGACAATGATCTGCTGCGCAAAGCAATCGCTGGGGGCGTCATTCTCGTCTTTACGTTGATTAATGTTTGGAGCGTGTCGGGTATGGGTAAGATCGAAGATCTACTGGTATACACCAAGGTCGTGATTCTTATCATAATCTCCTTTGTGCTTATCAATAACAGCCAGACCACCCTACCCACTTTGCTAAGCGAAGGGCCTGACTTCAATGTATTTTCGATATTGATCGTTGCATCCATTACCTTTGTATCTTACGAAGGGTTTCAACTCGTCATCAATGCCACCAACGAAATGGAAAAACCAGAAATAAATATTCCAAGGGCAATCTATTCCGCTCTGGTCATCGTTATATTGCTTTATGTTTTCATCGCGGTTGGTGGCATTCTCACCATACCGTTCGAAGACATAGTAAGAGACAAAGAATATGCGCTAGCTTCTGGGGCAGACAAAGTGCTCGGGCACCGGGGCACTGATCTAGTTATCCTAGGCGCCTTGCTTGCCACCAGCAGTGCCATCAGTGGCACATTATTTGGCGCCTCAAGACAGATGTCAGCGATCGCTCAGGACGGCTATTTCCCGAAGAAACTAGCCAAACGAATCAATAACATCCCAGTTTACGCCATCATAAGTATGGCACTGCTGGCATTCATTTTCGTGCTTTCTGGCAGCTTGCAAGTTATCTTAGAGTTTGGCAGCTTTACATTCTTGTTGGTTTCTCTGCTCATGGCTTATGCAAATTTCAAGATACGTAAGTCAACCAAATCGTCCACCATTGTCACTATGGTTTCGGTCACCGTATTAGCGGCTGGAACCGTGTTGATTCTTTATCATGAATTCGTCAGGCAACCTAAACAGCTCATATTTATCGCAATCATCTATTCTCTACTGACACTAAGCGCTTGGATTTACTCAAGAGTGAAACTGTGATTACACCTCTGCTTGTGCGCTCTTGTCGGTAAATCCAATAAAGCCAATGTCTTCCATAATCGAATAAATTGCCGGTAGTACCAGCAGTATAAGGAATGTTGAAGTTAGCATACCAAACACAATACTGGTAACCAAAGGCACCAGGATCAGTGCCTGGGTACTGGTTTCAAATAAAAGTGGCGCCATGCCAGCCACCGTGGTTATTGAAGTTAGAAAAATCGCACGAAAACGATCACGCACCGCCTGCTTTGCTGCGTCATGCAAAACCATGCCATCTTTTACATGTTGCTTCACAAACACAACCAACAAGATGGAGTCGTTGACAACAATACCTGCAAGTGAGACAAAGCCGATCATACTAGGCAATGTGAAATCGAGCCCCATAATGAGGTGCCCCCAAACAGCACCGATCAGTGCCAGAGGAATATTCAGCATAACGATCGCCGGTTCACGATAGTTCCGAAAGATTAAGCTCAACAACAAAAATACACCCAAGGCGCCGAGTGCAAAACCACTGATGATTGAGCCCTGAGTTTTAGTTCCTTCTTCCACCTCGCCTTTCAGAGCAACAGTAACCTCGGGGTAGCGAAGTTCTAAATGGGGCAGGAAGTTTTTCTCAGTTCCTGAAATAATTTCTGTGGTATTGGATACCTCTGCATCCACATCCCCATAAATGGTAACGGTACGCCGATGATTGATCCGTCCGATACGTGCAAAGCCTCGTTTTTCGATAACCCTAGCAACACTGCTTAACGGAATAGGTTCACCGGATTTAGAGAACACAGTGAAATTATCGAAGTCACGCAGTTCCCCGTGAGTTCTGTTATCGAGTATTACAACGATTTCATAGGCTTCGCCTTGTCTATAAACATCGCCTATTTTAATGCCTTGATAAGCGGCACGAAGCTGTGAAGAAATGCCGCGAGCATCGACACCTGCTGCGAGCGCGCCGGGCTTTAAGTGGATGACATATTCCGGCTTTCCCGGTCGTAAATCGTCGAGTAGGTTTGAAACACCCTCATAACCACGCAGCCAGTTTTGCAGGTCCCAAGACGCTCGAGAAAGCTGCTCCAGGTCATCTCCGCTTAAACGAATTTCTATGGCACGACCGGAAGGGCCAACTTTTGGCTCTCTAAACTGTAAACTAATAACATTGGGCAAATCACCGCTGTTCTCTCGCCACAAGCGGGTGAGTTCGGATATTTTAGTCGTCCGTATTTCCGTACTTAACAAATCAATACTGATTGTGGCTAAATGGGTGCCGTTTTCCGGTGCGTCTGCGTGCGCGCCATAGCTAACCTGAATATTTTTTATCAGAGATTCAGAATTTTGAACAATTTCTTTTTCATTTAACGTTGCTGCGGTTTTATGCAACGCGTTTATTAGTTTTTCTACTACTTGTTCAGTTTCTACCAGTGGCGTGCCCTGTGGCAAAAGAATCCTTGCATCGACGGTATTGCCTTCGAGGTCTGGAAATGCTTTGAATTTCACGGTGCCGGTTAGTATCAGTCCAACAGAAAAAACCAGCATGGCCAACGCGCTGCCTACCGTGACATAGCGAAAATCGATAGCAATGTCTGCCATTTGCCCGAAGCTATCACGTAAGCGGCTAAATTTTTCTTCAAACTTTTTACGCCACGCCGGTTGTTCTCTATGATGTTCATGCTGCAAAGACTTTTTTAGGTGATGCGGCAATACCAAAAACGCTTCGATTAAGCTCACGGTTAATACTGAAAGTAGAACCACCGGCAACACGCCGAGGATCTGCCCTATGTCACCTTGCATCATCAGCAGGCTGCCAAACAAAAATGCCGACGTGAGAAACGATGCGAACACCCCGGCGAACACCCGTTGAGTACCGGCTATGGCTGAGTCACGCGGAGATTTACCTTTGTTGTATTCATGGGCAATACTTTCTGAAAGCACGATAGCATCATCCATTAAAATGCCGATCGCCATCAGCAATGCAATCATTGAAATCATGTTAATGCTAATGCCAAACATCACCATCAGCGCAAGGCCACCGAGAAATGACACGGGTAATCCTAGCGCAACCCAAAATGTGTAACGCCAGTTAAAAAATGCAAATAGTGTGAGCGTGGCCAACATCAAGCCCTGCCAGCCGTTTTTTATTAACAACTGCAACCTATCGCTGACAATCGAAGCTTTATTCTCGGTGATTGTAAGGTGGGTGCTGTCCGGTAAAATTGCGTTTTCTTCTGCAACAAAATCATTCAATACTTCAAAGATTTCCAAAATATCGTCAGTGGTGTTTTTACTTATTTTTAGCAAACCTGCGGGAATTCCGTTTAATTCAATACGTTCTTCACGCTTTTCAAATTTGTCTTCTATTCTTGCTATATCACCCAGGCTGATTTCGCCACCACCAGGTGAACTTAGAATTATCAGGTCCGCCAATTCCTCAGCCGTTTTGCGCACATTATCAAAACGTATCTGATAGGTGCCCTCATTGCTCTCTAATAATCCAGCTGGAAGTTCGAGCGCCTGCGCCGCAACCAAATTGGCAACCTCCTGAGCACTTAACCGATATTTACGCAGGTTGTCTTGACTAATTATGATCTGCAACTGGTGAGTCGAAAAACCGCCAACGGTGACAATCGGTATTCCAGCAACCGCCAACAACTTGTCACGGTACGATTCAGTAAGCGCTTTCAATTCTGCGGTTGTCAGATTTTCGGAAGTAATGGCGATATTGGCTACCAGACTGATTCGGCCTAGCTGCTCAATAATGGCGTCTTCGGTTTGTTCAGGAAAATCAGGAATCCCATCAACGGCCGCCTTGATATCATCGAAAAAATTATCAATATTGCCGCCTTCCTGCATCTCCAAATTGAAAAGTGCTATGTTGTCGCGTGCATCACAGATTTGTTCTTTTAAAAAGCTTATCCCGTCGGTGGCGTCTTCCAGACGATTACAAATGCCGTCTTCGACGTCAGCGGCATTAGCTCCAGGATAAGCTATAGTCACTTTTACCTTGCTTGGTTCAAGTGTAGGAAAAGACTCTTTGTTTAAATAGGATAACGAAAATATACCGATGGCAATCATTGCCATCATTAGAATATTACTGGCCGTTGGATGTTCCGTGAAATAGCGAATCATTTTTTATCGGATATGTTCGTTACAACCTTGCTCAGGGCGCCTAAGGCATCTCGTCGTAGCTGCCTCTCATAATCTGTCGCGATTATTGTTTTTAGTCGCATCCCTTGCATAATAGGAAAAACATCACTGATGATGATTCGCTCACCTAGCTGCAACCCCGTATCTTCCGAGTCTGAGAGAACGACCATGTTCTCTTGTGTAAATAAAATATTTACAGAACGGATGTCTAAAGTGTTTTCGTCAGTAGCAACATATGCCCGCCCTTGGTGCACCGCTTTGCGCGGTATAACCAGGGTCGGTTTTGCTGGCGCGATAAATTCAATAGAAGTGTACATCCCCTTTAATAAAGGGGGACGTTCGCCCGGAACAATACCTTCATAGGGATTATTGACTACGACAACCAATCCTAAGGTATCACGCGTAGGATCAACTGATTCACTTAGACGTATAAGCGAACCGTCCCAAATGATCTCTTCACTGTTATCACCGACCAAGCGAACGCGAGCTTCAAGCTGCAGGCGTGACAACACTGTTTGCAAAAGAAAAGGGTTCTGCAAACTACTCGCATCATCTTCGATGAGCGTTAAACCGATAACCAGCGGACGAAACTTCCTGGTAGATATTTGCGCATTGATTTCGACCGCCTGCACTCCTAGTGCTTCAAACAGTATGCTGCCTGCTTGGACGAACTCTCCCTCTTCGACAGAAACGGCTCCAATTCGCGCATCAAAGGGCAATAAAACTTCTGTTCTCTGCAGGGTGTCCAGACTTTTATCAACCTGGCTTCTAGACTGTTTTATCTGTGCTTTTATCGCATTACCACGACTCTCAAAAGCCGAAATTTTCCCTTCTATATCTTGTATCTGTTGCTGTAAGGCCAATACCTTTTGCTTTTCTTTGTCCAGGGTCGATTGAGAAATGATGCCTTTATCCTTTAGTGCCTGAATACGGCTAAGTTCTTTGATTTCTACAGCCAAGTTTTTTTGCACAATTGCCCGCGACTCATTTGCGCTTCTCTCTTCCACTGCCAATTGCGTCAATGTCGATTGACTATTTGCCAGCATTGCCTGACTTTGAGTTAATGAAATCGAAAGTGGTCGGTTCAATGCGTAACACTAAGGTGTCTTTCGCCAGGCTGGAACCTTTTTGCAAATCAGGGTGCATATAGCTAATCTTGCCACTAACCTCCGATTTAATATTGAGATTGACCGCGGGTTCGACGTTGCCATATGCGAAAGCTCTAACACGAAATGGAATTTTCTCAGCTGTTATAACTTCAACAGCCTTTACCGGGTAACCAGCGTCCTGATGATCAACGGGTGTCTGTGTTTTTACTAGCACGATAACAATCGCAATAGCGACAATCACAATGAGTGGTAAAAAAAGGAATTTCTGAAATATTTTTTTCATGCTTTTAAATATCATTGAACAACCCTACCCATTAGTAACCAAATCTGGAATGCGAGCGCAAACACGCAACTAAGCCCGCCTATCGGTGGTAACCAGTCATGCACGCGAATGGCTTTACTATCACGGTCGTGGTTATTGCGCTTAATTCGCCATAATGCCAGGTTCACTGCTGCAAAAATGACCAGAATGATACCGCTGGTCACTCTTGCCAGTGTTGTCAACGGAAAGAATATCGCCAGTAGCAAAACCAGTGCGGTGATCACAATGGTGGCATGCACGGGCGTTTGTGTGCGAGGGTGGGTCGAAGAGAACCAGCGCGGCGCCTGGTCCTTTGTTGCTATGCCGTAGGCCACTCGGGAGCCCATGATAATTTGAACCAGCGCGCCGTTTAGCCCAGCGAGCAAACTCACAACCCACAGCCCTGTACTGGAATACCAGCCATGCCCCCTTACCATTTCAGCAACAGGCGTATTGCTGCGGGCAAGTTGGTCTGGCGACACCGATAGTAATGCAATAAGGGAAATACACACATACAAAAAACGGTCAAAATAACACTGGTCACAATGGCAATGGGTAACGCGCGTTGAGGATCCTTAACCTCTTCCGCTACATTAACCATATCTTCGAAACCAATAAAAGCGTAGAAGGCGAGGAAGGCGCCCGCGAATATTCCTATCCAGATCTCACCCTCAAATGAGGGCATAAACTGTTGCCAGTTCTGTGCAAGTTGACTGAAATCTGCATCGGCTACAAAGGCAGCATAAACAAGCGCGCCCACCTCAATTATTGTAATGGTTGTTACCAACATAACCGACTGGCCAATCCCCCAGCAAGCTATTGCACCCATTCCAACAACCAAAATGGTAACTCCCGCACCCTCTGGAACTTTGTAAAGATCTTGCAGAAACCCGATTGTGGCCACAGCTAGCGTGGCAGTAGATACAATACCTGTCAGTATCACTAGACCACCGGCGAGTTTAGACAATAGTGAGTTGTTAAACCCTGCACTGATATAACGTACTTCACCTGCACTTACAGGATATCGTGACGCTAACTCAGAATATGACAAGCCCGTCAGTAGTGCCAATACACCAGAAAAAAGTAATGCAATCGGTGTAAATAGACCTGCTTCACCCGCAACCTTGCCTAACAGAGCATAGAACCCTGCACCCACCATGGTACCGAGTCCATAGAAGATGAGGTACGGCAGCGTAATTGAACGTTTGAGTTTTCTTGTATCGGGCAAAACGTGAATATTCACCCTCCTCCATCACGACGCGAGACTATGGCGGAAAAGATTCGAACAAGCGCGGTATGGCACGCGTAACTATCTCGTCCACCTGATCACGATCTTTCGGATACAGAGTCGTTTCAACCCAACCTCGCCAAATTGCTTCTCCTTCGTAGTAAACATCTGCTGCTAGAAAGCCGATTGTTCTGATATCCATTCGAGTGAACGCGCTTGGGTCGATACGTTCCCAACAATCTACTTTCTGGCAGATGGTACCGTTGGTCTCGTAGGACACAAGTTCACGACGCGTGCGTAAAGTCAATGCAACTTCGAAGTCGCGTTGCGGTTCGTTCACATTGTTATCCTGGTCACGTGGCACGAAACCGAACCCCTTTTGAGCCAACTCAGTAATCACGGCTTGCTCAAGCGCATCAACTGCTATTGGACCCACATAACCTGTATTGTCGTCGACATCGATGGCAGTATCTGAACGCCACGTAAACGTAGACTGGTCATCCATAAAACCCTCCCCAACAACACACTGCGAACCTGCCTGCATCGGGGTTTGGCAAGCACTCAATATCACCATCGAAACCAAAACTGCTAACACTCTCATCTAACGGGCTCCTTGTTGGGCTATACCCAGGGTAAGCTTGAACCAGGCTAAGATGTTTTGACGGGCGAAACACTACGTAGTTACCGTCGAAGAACACGTACACACCGAACAAGGGGTAGATGGCTAATGGTCGCGGTACGTTAACAGCTTCATCGACATGTTCCACCAGCCTCACCAGTGACCTCAATTTCGATCTGCTTTGCATACAGTTGAGATCGATCAAAGTCTCGGGCATGCCATCGTAATAATACTTCTATTGATGACTGCGGTAATCTAAATTCTTGGCTTTGCCCATTTACCTTCATCTGTAGCTTTTTTGCATGCGCAAGCTCAGCTGGAATCAACTACGTGAATTGTTCAACACCTTCCGTACTAATTTCAAAGTTCAGCGTCTGGGAGCGAGCTAGATTCTCTGAGCTATACCGCGCATTCACGCAAGCCTGCTTCGCAGTTTCATCGATGCGGCCAATGACTAGCCAATGCGAACGCCGATATTCTGCTGATGGCGTTGTCTGCCAATAAAGTGACCTAGGCACATTTGTCCTTGGGTGATCTTGAACAAAGGAATGCACGTCATCTTTAAGATCATTCCATTTAACCCCATGACCCATGCCCGGTTGGACTCGTGAGACGTAATCTACCTGAAACTTATCAAACATATGAAAATATGGATCGAGCGTATCTACTGGATACAATTTGTCCGCGGCACCGTTGATTAAATACCACGGTCGTGTGCTCATGTTTTGTAGAGGTGGGAATTCGACATCCTCACGCGCGTATGATCGTTTGTTAAAAAGTACACCTGGGTGGCCGATAATACTAATAAATCCTGCAAACGGATCTACCAGGTGTGTGCCTATAAAAAAGACCCCAGCTCCACCATCGGAAATACCCAGCAGGTACACCCTGTCATCATCAATATTGAAGTATTGTTTGGTTGAGAGGATTAATCGTTGAATGTTCTCAAGCTGACCCTTACTCCACCACGGGGCTTTGTGCCAACTTGCCGGAGAGAGCACGAATGCTGACTCGTCA